>JAZRWF010000109.1:0-3741 GCA_045599565.1 Lachnospiraceae bacterium | reverse complement strand
ATCCTACTATCTTGATCTCGCTTGGAATATAGGAAAGGAGGATAAGGAGGAGTCACTTGACTCAGTGGCTTGGACTACTGAGTGGCTTCTTGACCAGTTCGATGTACCATATGATTTTGCAAATGTTTTGGCATGTAAGCTGACTGAGTTTGATCAAATCGTAAACGTTCGCAAAATCGAGCTGTTAGACAGTGATGTTTTCTCGCAGACAGCCTATGGAAACGAGGCGGCTGACAGAATTAACAGATTAAGAGAGATATTTGATGTTGTTAATTCTTCAATGGAGTGCTTATCCGAGAAGGAGAAGGACAGCTTCTTTGAATTGGTAGGGCTTAAGGTGCATGCTGCATACCTGTCCAATCTTATGTACTACTATGCTGACCGTTCGGCTAATATGGTTAAGTGTGGCAAGAGTGCGTTGGCACTTGAGTATGTAAAGAAGACCAGAGAGACTGAGGATAATAGAAGACGTCTCATAGAATATTATAATCATGTAATGGCAGACGGAAAATGGGATGGAATGGTTACGCCAGAGGATTTTCCACCTCCTAGAACTGCCATGTATCCTGCGTGCGTTCCTCCACTTAAAATGGAGGATGAGTCTATGGATGAATCTGGTATAGATATAATTCCAAAGCATGGAGCGGATTATTCATTTGAAGCGGATGGTATTCTAAAAATCAGGTGGATAGATGTAGGCTGGGATACAGTTTATCATCTCGGAAGAGACAGAGGTGAGCTATATAGTGTATATGAAGAGGGCGACGAGCTAAAGGGAATATTTACGCTTACTGAGGATTGTGCAGCGCCTTTGTTAGAAATCTTCAGATTTCCATCGCTGAATTCAGTTGGAAGAATAAGAGTTAAAGTCATAGTGGATGGCGACTTTGAAGCGGTGGTAGAAAGTGAATCAAATGATGAGCACAGAGGAAACTGGAATAGAAATATCAGGGACAATGTAGATAAGCTTTATCTTACCTTGCCAGAACTTAAGGCTGGGCTTCATAGTATAACATTTGCTGGAATAGATTCATATTTTGCGCTAAGCAGTGTCTTCATCTATACAAAGGAGAGAAGAGAGAATAATCTTGGACTCATAGAAAACCCTGATTTTAGTTTGCCTGCTGTACTTGGTAAGGCTGACCTTATCTACGGTGAGCTAGATATACCTAAGAGAAAGGATATTTGGGGACCGGTATATACAAAGGAAAACTCACTTCCTGATTTAGATACATATCTCGATATAGAGGAGAGTGAAATAACGGCAAATGAATTAATAGCCAGGGGTGAGGGCGAGTTTGTGGAACTAGATGGAGCTGTAGTTATAGATGCGGCGGCGGCTTTGGCAGAGAGCAGATATGCGCATTCTTCAGGCAGAAGCTGGGATTATTGCAGCTCAGAGAGCTATAACAGAACGGGTATTGCTCTACACATAAGAAAGCCTGGCTTGGTATTTAACCAGGACTTGCCAGCACTTCACTATATGGTAAATGTCACTGGTGGAAGCTACAGACTCTGGATTCTTATGAAATATAGCGGAGCAAATGATACATCTTTGCGTGCGAGTATGTTCTATCAGGGGGATGATAGCTGTATACTTGGAGAGAAAAAGAATTTGTTCAGGTATAGCGGAGAACAGGTTTGGCGATGGTCGTTTATAGCGGATTATGAGCTAAAGGCTGGTCAGTACGAGCTTATGATAGAGCTTGCGACATCGGGAATGAGAATCGATAGGCTGTTATTAGAAAGGCTTTAGTGTTTTTTATTAGGAGGTCTTATGCAAATAGGGTTTATAGGTGCAGCTCATGAAGTAACAGGAAGCTGTCATTATGTGGAAGTCGGAGAAAAAAGGTTTTTAGTGGACTGCGGAATGCAGCAGGGACCAGATATCTTTGAGAGCCAGGAACTGCCTGTGAATCCTGCCGAGATAGACTATGTGTTCGTTACTCATGCGCATATAGACCATAGTGGACTTCTCCCTCTGTTATACAAAAATGGCTTTAGAGGTGAAATCTATGCGACCACAGCCACCTGCGAGCTTTGCAATATAATGCTCAAGGACTCTGCTCACATTCAGGAGTCTGAAGCCGAGTGGAAAAATAGAAAGGCAAAGCGTGCGGGAGATGAAACAGTCATTCCTATGTACGATATAAATGATGCACAGGGTGTACTGGAGCATTTTATACCATGCGAGTATGATAAGAGAATTATTATTTCTGATGAGATTAACATCAGATTTACAGATGCAGGTCATCTTTTAGGTTCTGCAAGTATAGAGGTTTGGCTTACAGAAAACGATGTAGACAGAAAAATAGTATTCTCTGGAGATATCGGTCCTGGAAATAAACCTCTAATTAGAGATCCTAAATATGTGGATGAGGCAGACTATGTTTTGATAGAGTCGACCTATGGGGACAGAGTTCATGATAAGCCAAGTGATTTCGCAGTAGCGTTGGCTAAGGTCATAGAGGAGACTATGGCAAAGGGCGGAAATGTAGTCATTCCCGCATTTTCTGTTGGTCGAACGCAGGAGATACTTTACTTTATAAGAAGAATAAAGGCTGAACGTCTCATCACCTCATATCCTGATTTCGAGGTGTATATGGACAGTCCTATGGCGGTGGAATCTACCACCATATATAATGAAAACATAGCAGACATGTGTGACGATGAGACGAGAAATCTGTTGGACAAGGGTATAAATCCGATTAGATTTCCAGGACTTCGCATGGCGGTAACCTCCGATGAGTCTAAGCTTATAAATCTTGATATGAAGCCAAAGGTTATCATTTCGGCTTCCGGTATGTGTGAGGCTGGTCGTATAAGACATCATCTTAAGCATAATCTTTGGAGAAAAGAATCTACTATAGTATTCGTTGGTTACCAGGTGGCAGGGACTTTGGGTCACAAGCTATTATCTGGAACTAAGGAAGTTACTTTATTTGGTGAAACGGTAAATGTAAAGGCTACTATAACCCAGCTTCCGGGTATGAGTGGACACGCTGATACTAATAACTTAAAGGATTGGATGGCAGCTTATAAAAAGAAGCCGACAAAGACCTTCGTAGTCCATGGTGATGATGTGACTACAGATAATTTTGCGAAAAAGCTTCAGGATGAATTGGGGCTTGATGCAGTGGCTCCATATCCTGGGGATGTGTATGATCTCATAACTGGTCAGATGATAGCAGCAGGAGAAAGGGTTCAGAAAAAGAAATCTCCGACCAAAGTGGCAAATGCAGTATATCAGAGACTGGTGGCTGCCGGAGAGAGACTTATGGCTATCATCAGAAAGTCAAAGGGACTTACAAATAAGGATTTGGCAAAGTTCGCAGATCAAATCAACTCATTGTGTGACAAATGGGGCAATTAGCCTATATATTGTGGTTGAATTTTAGATGTAAAAAAACTTTAAATTTTTGCAAAAAAAGTGTTGACGAAGCGCTTGCATCGTGATATATTATCACTCGCACCGCTTGAGAGAGACAAACGAAAGAGTGTTGATTGAAAAGCGAAGCAAAATAAAATAAAAAAAGTTGTTGACAAAGAGCAAACGACGTGATAATATATCATTCGTTGCGGCTCACAAGAGTTAACAACAGGAAACTGAAGCTCTAACGACCTTCAGTAACGTCGTAGCCCTAAAGGCCTACGACTAAGTCACACACGAAGTGTGCGACATTAGCAAATTGAAAATTGAACAGTGAAACAACCTTGAATAAGATTTTCCTATCAAATTCA
>JAZRWF010000108.1:0-36744 GCA_045599565.1 Lachnospiraceae bacterium | reverse complement strand
AGGCCGATATTCAGGAAAAAGGCAACGGAATAGCGAAGAACTAATGCCCAGGTTGACTTTATGAGGTCGATATGCAGGCGAAAGGCAACGGAATAGCGAAGAACTAATGGCCAGGTTGCCTTTACAAAGCTGATAAGTGAGCGAAAGGCAACAAGATAGCGCAATATTGAAAAAATAAATAATATATGCTAAAATTCAAAAGATTATGTACATATAGGAGAAAGTGGTTTGGATAAGAAACAACGAGTCCAGAGAATGATAAAGCTGATAAAGGGCGTGATCATTGGATATTTCACAGTTTCCATGATAACGATTATAGCCTTAGTGATTTCAGTATTCTCATTAAAAGGACAGATTAAAAATTTGAATCGCGAGCTCTCTGTTGCTACGAAGAATACATACACGTTTAATATGAATGATCTTTACATGCCGGAGTTTGAGGAGAGTGAGGAAATCACGGAAGAGATAGAGACTCGAATATATGCTGAGGATATCTCCTTTGAAAATCCTGAGAACTATGCGGCAGATGGTGATATCAGAACGGTTTATTTAACCTTTGATGATGGACCTTCAGCAGTCACAGATGAAATTCTAAACATTTTGGATGACTACGGGGTGAAGGCTACATTCTTCGTAATAGGAAGAGAGGATGCTGATTCGGTAGCTAGGTATAAGCGAATAGTGGATGAGGGGCATACTATTGCGATGCACTCATATACACATAAGTATTCAGAGCTTTATTCGAGCAGGGAAGCATTTTTTACTGATTTTAACAATATAAGGAATCTGATATATAACACCACTGGTGTAGACCCTAAATTCTACAGATTCCCGGGTGGAAGCTCGAATAAGGTTTCAAAGATTCCTATGCAGGATATTTGTAATTACGTAAGCGCGAGTGGATTTACATATTTTGACTGGAATGTGGCTAATGGCGATGCGAAGGGAATTGCCTATACACCAGATGAATTGGTTGAAAATGTAATGAAAGATGTGGTAAAATACAAAACGTCAGTTGTGCTTATGCATGATGCCGCTGCGAAGAAAAATACAGCGAAGTCATTGCCGAAGCTGATAGAGTCACTTCAGGACATGGGATGCCTGTTGTTGCCTATTACAGAAGATACACCAGCTGTACAGCATATTACAGCGCAGCAGTAGATTTATGGAGGATATTAAGATGGGTTTTTTTAAGGATTTTAAGGAAGACTTTAATGATGCAGTAGGAGAGATGACAGGAGAAGCTAAGACTAATGCCTCTTCTAGTGATATCGACGTTGACAGTGAGCTTTCTAAGCTTGATAGCCTTCTTTCACAGGCATCTAAGAAGATAGATGAGGGTACAGCTGCTGCTCCTACTTATAGAGATATCGAGCCAGAGATAGCTCCTACTCCTGTAGTTAAGTCTGTTGAGCCTATTTCGCCAGCCCCTGCTAGCGCTAAGGTAAATGATGTAAGTAATGAAAATGCTATCATCACTTCATGCATGAAGGTTACTGGTAATCTTGAGACCACTGGTTCAGTAGAGGTGGCTGGTGTGGTAGCAGGTGATATCCACTGTAATGGTAAGCTTGTAGTTACCGGTACCATCTATGGAAACTCTTCTGTAGGAGAGTTCTTTGCAGATGCTGCTAAGGTTTCAGGTGAGGTAGCTTGTGCAGGTACAGTTAAGGTAGGCGTTGGCTCAGTTATCATTGGTAACATTTCTGCTACATCTGCTGTCATCGCTGGTGCAGTAAAGGGCGATATCGATGTAAACGGTCCTGTTATCGTAGATACCTCTGCTGTAGTTATGGGTAATATTAAGTCTAAGTCAGTTCAGATTAATAACGGTGCTGTTATCGAGGGTTACTGCTCACAGGCTTATGCTGATGTGGATGTAAACGGAGTATTCGGTAATTAAGGAGTCTTAGGATGAGAGTTCTTTTAAAGTTAAGCGGAGAAGCCTTAAGCGGTAAAAAGGGCACAGGCTTTGATGATGCTTCGATTATAGCTGTTGCTAAGCAGGTTAAAAAGCTTTTAGATGGCGGCGCACAGGTAGGTGTGGTTATAGGTGGAGGAAACTTTTGGAGAGGAAGATCCTCTGATTCTATAGACAGAACTAAAGCAGATCAGATAGGAATGCTTGCCACAGTTATGAACTGCATCTATGTATCTGAGATATTCAGATCAGAGGGCATGATGACTGCGGTTTTAACACCTTTTGAATGTGGAAACTTTTCTAAGCTTTATTCGAAGGACAGAGCTAATAAGTATTTTGGAAAGAATATGGTAGTGTTCTTCGCAGGTGGAACAGGTCATCCATATTTTTCTACAGATACCGGTGCAGTACTTCGCGCTATAGAGACAGACTGTGACTGTCTGCTTCTTGCTAAGGCTATAGACGGTGTATATGACAGTGATCCAAAGACTAATCCTAATGCTAAGCGTTATGATAAGATTAGTATTAATGAGGTAATCGAGCAGAGGCTTCAGGTAGTGGATATGACCGCTTCTATTATGGCTATGGAGCATAAGCTGCCTATGTATGTATTCTCTCTTCTGGAGGAGGATGGAATCATAAAGGCATATTCGGGAGATTTTAACGGTACTATAGTGACTGTTTAATACATAAGGGGGGACAGATATGAATGAGATTTTAAAGTCTTACGATGAGAAGATGACTAAGTCAGTTAATAATCTTATCGATGAATATACTACTGTACGTGCTGGTCGTGCGAATCCACACATTTTAGACCGCATCATGGTAGATTATTATGGAGCACCTACACCTCTTCAGCAGGTGGCTAACATTCAGGTTCCGGAGGCTAGAATGATTCTTATTCAGCCATGGGAGGCTAGCCTTGTAAAGGAAATCGAGAAGGCTATTAACATGTCAGACATAGGTATTAATCCTACTAATGATGGTAAGGTTATAAGACTTGTATTCCCAGAGCTTACAGAGGATCGTCGTAAGGAACTCGTAAAGGATGTAAAGAAGAAGGGTGAGGATTGTAAGGTAGCTATCAGAAATGTAAGACGAGATGCTATCGATCACCTTAAAAAGTATGGTAAAACAGAAGATGTATCTGAGGATGAGATTAAGTCTTTAGAGGATGAGACACAGAAGATGACTGACAGCTATATAGCTAAGGTCGACAAGCTCATCGATGAGAAGTCTAAGGAATTACTTACAGTATAAAGATAATTTTAAGACCCACAGGCTGTGGGTCTTAGTTTTAATATGGAGAGAAACTCGTGAATACGCCAAGACATGTAGCGATTATAATGGATGGTAATGGACGCTGGGCAAAGGCTCAGGGGCAGCCTAGAACCTTTGGGCATAAGGCTGGTGCCAAAAATGTCGAGACGATTTGTAATGCCTGCAAGAAGCGCGGGGTTAAATATCTAACCTTATATGCTTTTTCCACTGAAAACTGGAAGAGGCCACAGGATGAAGTCAGTACCATCATGAATCTTCTGGTTCACTATCTGGATACATGCCTAAAGTCATGTGAGGAGAATAAGCTTCGAATCAGGGTTATAGGTGATAAGGAAGCCCTGGATAAAAAGCTTCGTGATAAGATAGAAGAGGTGGAGAAGGCTACATTAAAATACGATGAGCTTACGCTATGTGTAGCACTTAATTATGGCGGCAGAGATGAAATTCTAAGAGCTATAAAAAGACTAAAGGATTTAAATCTTGAGGTAAATGAGGAGAATTTCTCAAATTGCCTGGATACAGCCGGCATACCAGATCCTGATCTTATGATAAGAACATCGGGTGAGCTTAGGCTTTCGAATTATCTGCCTTGGCAGCTTACCTACAGTGAGTTTTACTTTACACCTGTAGCTTGGCCTGATTTTAATGAGGACGAGTTAAATAAAGCATTAGATGAATACGATATGAGACATAGACGTTTTGGGGGTGTGTAATGCTAGTTAGAACTATATCTGGAATTGTTTTATTCATCATTCTTCTTACCGGAGTCGTTTTGGGAGGCTGGACCTTCTGGTCTTTGAATCTTTTGATTTCTTTAGTAGGTATGTTTGAGCTATACAGAGTCTTAGGTGTTCATAAGAATTCTCTTGGAATTCTTGGATACATAGCATGTATAGCATATTATATAAATATTGCTTTTCCGTATACGGATGATGTGATGCTTATAGGTCTTGGATTTTTGCTTACGCTGCTCTTTGTGTATGTATTGAGATATCCAAAGTATGACGCGACCCAGGCCATGGGTGTATTGTTTGGCTTCTATTATGTGGGCGTTATGCTTTCTTTCATGTGTCAGACGAGATTTATAGATAACCATGGAATGTATCTTTTCTGGCTTATTATTATCTGCTCCTGGGGCTGTGACACCTGTGCATATCTGGTGGGCTCTCTGATAGGAAAGCATAAAATGGCTCCTAAGCTTTCACCTAAAAAAAGTGTGGAGGGTGCCATAGGAGGTGTAGTGGGTTCAGTTCTGATTTCACTTATAGTCTATATAATAGTCGATAAGTATACCACGATAGAGGGGCTTTATCCGCTTAGAATAGCTGTCATCACGACCTTTGGCGCCATATCATCCATGGTGGGAGATCTGGCTGCCAGTGCTATAAAGAGAAGCTATAACATAAAAGATTACGGAAAGCTAATTCCTGGTCACGGTGGAATAATGGACAGATTCGATTCTGTCATCGTGACAGCTCCTATGATTTATTTTCTTGCTATGTATATTTTGTAAAGGATGACGTGAATTATGTCTAAGAATTTAGTTATTTTAGGTTCGACAGGCTCGATAGGAACACAGGCGCTTGAGATAGTAAGCGCAAATGCTGACGAGTTAAATGTGGTAGCTATGACCTGTGGAAGAAATATAGACCTATTTATCACACAGGCTAAAAAGTATAAGCCAAAGAAGGTGGCTGTCCTAAACTATGAGGATGGCGTAAAGGTAAAAAAGGCACTTCAGGGTGAGAAAATCGAAGTGTTAAATGGCACAGAGGGTATAATAGAGTGTGCTAAGTATGAAGAAGCAGACATGGTGCTGGTATCTATAGTGGGTATGGCTGCTATTGAGCCTACTATAGCTGCTATAAAGGCTGGCAAGGATATCGCTCTTGCGAACAAGGAATGTCTTGTGTGCGCAGGTCATATCATTATGCCGCTGGCAAAGGAATATGGTGTAAAGATTATTCCTGTGGACTCTGAGCACAGCGCTATCTTCCAGTCTTTGCAGGCTGCAGGAGGCTCGAAGCCATCTAAGATTATACTCACCTGCTCTGGCGGACCGTTCAGGGGAAAGACCTATGACGAGCTGGAGGAGATGAAGGCGGAGGATGCACTTAAGCATCCAAATTGGAATATGGGCAAAAAAATCACCATAGACTCTGCTACACTTGTAAACAAGGGCTTGGAGGTTATGGAGGCCTGTTGGCTGTTTAATGTCGGACTTTCTGCTATAGAGGTAGTGGTACATCCACAGTCTATTCTTCACAGTGCAGTAGAATTCTGCGATGGAGCTGTAGTGGGTCAGATGGGTCTGCCTGATATGAAGCTGCCTATCTTATATGCATTCTTCTATCCAGAGAGACATCTTAATATGGCAGAAGGTATGAGCTTTACTAAGGTAGGCTCTATGACCTTTGAGGAGCCGGATATGGAGACCTTTATCGGTTTGCCTTTGGCCTTTGATGCTATGGCTGCAGGAGGAAATGTACCTACAGCTTACAATGCTGCCAATGAATGGGCAGTGGCTAAATTCCTAGAGGGTAAGATAGGCTTTACTGCCATTTCAGAACTCATTGCCAGTGCTATGATGAACAATGAATACATCGAGAATCCTACCTTGGAGGATATCTTTAAGACGAAAGAACTGACTGAAGAATTTTTGGAGTCACAGATATAATGAAAATTATTATTGCATTAATCGTTTTTTCCGCCATTATTTTATTCCATGAATTTGGACATTTTCTATTGGCAAGATTTAACGGGGTCAAGGTAAATGAGTTTTGCCTTGGACTTGGGCCTACTATTTTTAAGATAAAGGGTAAAAAAACGGACTTCTGTCTGAAGCTTTTGCCATTCGGTGGAGCATGTATGATGGAGGGTGAGGATTCTGTATCAGATGATCCAGGATCCTTTAATAATAAATCTGTCTGGCAGCGCTTTTCCATAGTGGTAGCGGGACCGCTTTTTAATATCATTTTAGCCTTTATATTAAGCGTTATTCTCATAGGCCTAAGCGGTGTAAATGAGCCTGTTCTTACGGATGTTATAGACGGACTTCCTGCCAAGGAGCAGGGTATTATGGCAGGTGATAAGATTACTAAGCTGGGAAATTATAATGTCCATTTTTATAATGAAATCTCTTTATATGTGTATTTTCATCATGATGATACCTTTGACGTGGAATATGAAAGAGATGGAGTAAAGCATACTGCTTCGATTAAGCCTTACTATGAGCCTGAAAAAGATAGCTATTACCTAGGTGTAGTGTCCGATAATAAAAGAACAAAGGTAGGACCAGTCGAGACCTTGGCATATGGCTTATACGAGATTAAGTATGAAATCTATGTCACCCTTCAAAGTCTTTCGTCCCTGATTACCGGTCAGGTGAAGATGAATGAGCTTTCCGGTCCAGTAGGTATAGTAGATACAGTCGGAGATATATATGAGCAGGCTAAGCCGGATGGACCTTTTTATGTATTTCTAAATATATTAAATATTGCCATACTTTTGACGGCTAATTTAGGTGTTATGAATCTCTTGCCTATCCCTGCCCTGGATGGAGGAAGAATCATTCTTTATATCCTTGAAATCATAAGAGGAAAGAGAATGAATGAAAATGTGGAGGGCTATATACATCTGGTGGGCTTCGCACTTTTGATGGGGCTGATGGTGGTCGTAATGTTTAATGACATTGGAAGGATTATGCATGGATTCTAAGATAGTTCATATAGGCAATCGAGTGATAGGCGGAGGAAACCCTATTCTCATCCAGTCTATGACTAATACTAAAACAGAGGATGTGGAGGCTACCGTAGCGCAGATACTTGCACTTGAAGAGGTGGGCTGTGAGATCGTAAGATGCACGGTTCCTACAGAAGAAGCTGCTAAGGCTATAGCTCAGATAAAAAAGAGAATACACATTCCTTTGGTGGCAGATATACATTTCGACTATAAGATGGCTCTCTTGGCCATAGAAAATGGTGCGGACAAAATCAGAATTAACCCTGGAAATATCGGCGGAGATGAAAAGCTTCGCCCTGTAGTGGAGGCTGCTAAGTCAGCGAATATTCCTATTCGAGTGGGAGTGAATTCAGGTTCTCTTGAAAAGCAGATTCTCGAAAAGTATGGAAAGGTAACGGCTGAAGGGCTGGTAGATTCTGCACTTTTAAATGTAAAAAGAATAGAGGATATGGGCTATGATAATTTAGTTATCTCCATAAAGTCTTCTGATGTATTAATGTGTGTAAGGGCGCACGAAATACTTGCGAAAAAGACAAATTATCCGCTGCATGTGGGTATAACAGAGTCAGGTACAGTCAGCTCAGGTAATATTAAATCCGCGATAGGACTGGGTCTAATTCTTAGTCAGGGTATAGGCGATACCATAAGAGTCAGTCTGACTGGAGATGTCAGAGAAGAGATTAAATCTGCTAAGCTGATTCTTTCTACTCTGGGCCTAAGAAAGAGTGGACCTACTCTGGTGAGCTGTCCTACCTGTGGAAGAACTAATATAGATATCATAAGCCTTGCAAATGAAACTGAAAAGCTGCTTGAAAGCTATACTAAGCCTATAAAGGTGGCTGTTATGGGCTGCGTGGTAAATGGACCAGGCGAAGCTAAGGAGGCTGATATAGGTATTTGCGGCGGTATAGGAGAAGGTCTTATCATTAAAAAGGGCGAAGTGATAAAGAAGGTGCCTGCAGATAAGCTTTTAGATGAACTGAGGGCACAGCTTGATTTAATAGAAAAGGAATAGATGGACGCTAAAAAATTCTATGACGTATTTTCAGATATAGAGCTAAAGGGAGATTTGAACACTGTACTAAATGACTGTGTGATAACTGCTGTAAAAAAAGACCGCACCATTCCTGATGGTGTGGTTATTTGCATGTCCTTTAATACTCTTATTCCAAAGCGCAGCATAGACAATTTAGAGAAAACCATCTCTAAGCAGTTTTTTGGCGGAAGTACCAGCATACATATAAGGCCGGACTTTAACCTTCCAGACACATATAATCCATCTAATATTTACGATTCCTATTCAGACAGTATAGAGCTGATGCTTTCGGAAAGGAGCCGCTATTTAGCTGCTATTTTCAGAAAGGCTGATTTTATAATAGATGGAAAAAATATAAAGCTCATTCTGGAGGATTCCATCATTGCACATGAGCTGTCTGATGACCTTTTATCAGTGCTGGAGCTGGTTTTCAATGAAAGATGCCATCAGGAATGCATCTTTTCTCTTGATTTCAAGGAGAAGAAGGAAAGCAAGCTGGTGGAGGAGACCGAGAAGAATATAAATGCTATGGTTTCTAAAATCATAGTTAATAATGCTGCTGCCGCACCAGAGAAAAAGACAGAGGAAAAGAAGGAGGTGCCTAAGGCAGTAAGACCTCTCGTGAGAAGTGACAGAGAGGATGTGCTCTATGGCAAGGAGTTCGAAGAAAATGCCATGGCTATCGAGGATATCATTTCCGATATAGGAGAGGTAGTCATAAAGGGACAGATTCTATCCTGTGAGGGAAAGCCTCTTAGAAACGGTGAGAAATCCATCGTAGCATGTAATATAACTGACTTTACTGATACGATTAGCTTTAAGATATTCGTTCCGATAGAGCAGGAGGGAGAACTCACAAAGGCTCTCAAGCCAGGAGGCTTCGTAAAGCTTAAGGGTCGTACTGAGATGGACAAATTTGCTCATGAGCTGGTTATAATGTCCATAACAGGTATAATGTCCATTCCTAGCTTCATTACTAAGCGTTTAGATACGGCAGAACAAAAGCGTGTGGAACTCCACTGCCATACGAAGATGAGTGACTTTGACGGAGTGTCGGAGGTTACAGATATTATAAAGCAGGCGAAGGCCTGGGGACATAAGGCGCTGGCTATAACAGATCATGGTGTGGTGCAGGCCTTCACAGATGCCTTTCATCTGATAGGCTCTAAGGATCCAGATTTTAAGGTCATTTATGGCTGTGAGGCATATATAGTGGATGATACCTTAGAGGTAGTCACAGAGCCAAAGGGTCAAAAGCTGGACACCAGCTATGTAGTATTTGATTTGGAAACTACTGGCTTTAATCCGTCTAAGAGTAAAATAATAGAGATAGGCGCAGTTAAAATTATAGGCGGTCAGATAGTGGATCGCTTCTCGGAGTTTGTAAATCCTTATACGCCTATTCCGTATAAAATAACAGAGCTTACCAGCATCAAGGATGAGGATGTAAAGGATGCTCCTGGCATAGAGGCTATTCTTCCTAGGTTCATGGAGTTTTGCATGGGCTCTGTTTTGGTAGCTCATAATGCCAAGTTTGATACCTCATTCATAAAGTATAACTGTAAAGAGATGGGCTTAGAGTATGATTATACCCATATAGATACCGTTATGCTCGGAAGATTTTTCTTCCCTAAGCTGGGAAAGGTTACTCTTGATAATTTGGCGAAGGAGCTTAAGGTTTCCTTAGAGCATCATCACAGAGCGGTGGATGACGCTGAGTGCACTGCTAAAATATTCCAAAAGTTCTACGAGATGCTAAAGGAGCTGGATGTTAAGGATCTTGAGGACTTAAATGTTAAGACAAGGCCGGATAAGGAAGCAAAAAAGAAGATGCATGCATACCACTGCATTCTTTTAGCTAAAAATGACCTTGGTCGAATAAATCTTTATCGTCTGGTATCGGAGTCTCACTGTAATTATTTTCAGGGCAGACCTAAGATGCCAAAGTCTTTGATAAATGAGTGCAGAGAGGGTCTTATAATAGGCTCTGCCTGCGAGGCAGGAGAGCTGTATCAGGCTATACTAAACGGAGCAGATGAGTCTGAGATAAGACGTATTCAGGAGTTCTATGACTATCTGGAAATCCAGCCGAATGGAAACAATGCATTCATGCTAAGAGAGCCAGATAAATATCCAGTTTCCTCTGAGGAGGATTTAAAGGATATTAACAGAAGGATAGTGGCTTTGGCAGAAGAATATCATAAGCCTTGCGTAGCTACCTGCGATGTGCATTTTTTAAATCCTGAGGATGAGGTTTACAGGCGTATCATCATGGCTGGAAAGGGCTTTTCTGATGCAGACCAGCAGGCGCCACTATATCTTCATACCACGGAGGAGATGCTTCAGGAGTTTTCATATTTGGGCGATGAGAAGGCCAGGGAAGTAGTTATAACTAATACGAATCTAATTGCAGACATGGTGGAGAGAATCGAGCCTGTTCGTCCCGACAAATGTCCTCCTGTCATAGAGAATTCTGATGATACCCTGCGTGAGATTTGCTATAATAGAGCGCATGAAATGTATGGTCCAGAGCTTCCATATGTGGTGTCGGAGAGGCTTGAGAGAGAACTTAATTCCATCATAGGAAACGGCTATGCAGTTATGTATATCATAGCGCAAAAGCTTGTGTGGAAATCGAATGAGGACGGTTATCTGGTAGGCAGCCGTGGTTCGGTTGGAAGCTCATTTGCTGCGACTATGGCGGGTATAACAGAGGTTAACCCGCTAAGCGCACATTATCTTTGCGACAGCTGTCACTATGTGGATTTTGATTCAGATTTTGTGAAGAGCTTTTCTGGACGAGGCGGCTGTGATATGCCTGATAAGGACTGCCCAGTATGCGGAAAAAAGCTTACGAAGCAGGGCTTTGATATACCTTTTGAGACCTTCCTTGGATTTAAGGGAGATAAGGAGCCTGATATCGATTTGAACTTCTCAGGTGATTATCAGTCGAAGGCTCACAGATATACTGAAGTTATATTCGGTGAAGGTCAGACCTTTAAGGCGGGCACGGTATCCACTGTGGCTGACAAGAACGCCTTTGGTTATGTTAAAAAATATTTCGAGGAACGAGGTGTCCATAAAAGAGGACAGGAGATAGACAGACTGGCTATAGGCTGCACCGGCATAAAATCGACTACAGGCCAACACCCGGGTGGTATCATAGTTCTTCCTGTGGGCGAGGATATTTACAGCTTTACACCGGTCCAGCATCCTGCTAATAAGGATACCGATATAGTGACGACTCACTTTGATTATCACTCTATAGACCAAAACCTTTTGAAGCTGGATATCCTAGGACATCAGGACCCTACCATGATAAGAAAGCTTCAGGACCTTATAGGAATAGATCCTGTTACCATTCCTCTTGACGACAAAGGTGTAATGAGCCTTTTCCAGAGCACTGAAGCCCTCGGTGTAACACCGGATGATCTTATGGGAACCAGACTGGGAACACTTGGAATACCTGAGTTCGGTACAGATTTTGCTATACAGATGCTTATAGATGCAAAGCCTACAGAGTTTACAGACCTGGTTCGAATAGCAGGTCTGGCGCATGGTACAGACGTGTGGCTTGGCAATGCAAAGGATCTTATCTTAGCTGGAACAGCCACTATTTCCACCGCTATCTGCACAAGAGATGATATTATGACATATCTCATCTCAAAGGGTGTAGAGTCCGAGGAGAGCTTTAAGATTATGGAGGCTGTCCGAAAGGGCACAGTGGCGAAGGGAAAGTGTGATAAGTGGGAGCAGTACAAGGCTGATATGAGAGCCTGTGACGTGCCAGAGTGGTACATAGAATCCTGTCAGAAGATTAAGTATATGTTCCCTAAGGCTCATGCGGTAGCTTACGTTATGATGGCATGGCGCGTGGCCTACTGTAAGATAAACTATCCGCTTGAATACTATGCAGCTTATTTTTCGATACGAGCCGATGGCTTCGACTATGAGCTTATGTGTCAGGGCAGAACCAGATGTGAGCTGGCTATAAACGAGCTGAAGAGAAAAGAAAATAAGTCTGCGACTGACGATAATGTTCTCAGAGATTTAAGGCTGGTGCAGGAAATGTACGCCAGAGGCTTTGAGTTCATGCCTATCGATTTATATAAGTCTGATGCCAGGTATTTTCAGGTGGTAGATGGAAAGCTTTTGCCGCCGTTTAATGTAGTGGCGCATTTGGGAGATAAGGCTGCCGAGCTTTTGCAGATAGCAGCCAAGACAGCACCATTTTTATCTATAGACGATATAAAGGAAAGAGGTAAGGTGCCTCAGACTGCTATAGACGTTCTAAAGGAAATGGGCGTGCTGGAGGGTCTGCCACAGTCTAATCAAATGTCTTTATTCGATTTGATGTAATACTATTTAGGAGGAATTATGGCTGCTTCCAGAAGACGAAGATTACAGCCCAGAGCGATTATATTTTTTATAATACTTGGACTGATAATGGCGGGGTTAGTTTACTTCTTTATCGATCAGAATAAGGAGTACTATAATGAAGGCTATGTAAATGGAAATACGCCGGGAAATTTATATGGTTCAGGCTTGTTCTGCGAATATAATGGAACAGTTTACTTTGCAAATGCTTCGGATTCGAACAGGCTTTATTCCATGAATGTGAATGAGCGAGATGCGAAGATGATAGTGCCGGAGTCTGTCACCTACATAAATGCAGATGAGCATTATGTTTATTATACCAGAAGTAATAATAAGTTTTCCGGAGCTGGTGTATTTGGAACCTTAAATGCTACTGCGTATGCGCTTTGCCGTCTGGACAAGGAAAAGAATACGGTAAAGATGCTGGATACAGATTTTTGTACCTATGCGACCCTGGCGCAAAATAAGCTTTACTACATGCATTATATCAATACTGAGGCCAGCTGCACTTATTCCATCGGAATAGATGGAAAGGACCAGAAGAAGGAGTATAATACCTATATCGACCCTAGATGTATGGTGGGAAGCTATATGTACTATGCGGGAGTGGAGGCGGATCATTATCTCCACTGTCTGAATGTAGCTAATGGAAGTGATACAGTGGTTTTCAGGCAAAGGGTTTGGAATCCTATAGCTGCAGATGGAAGAATATTCTGTCTGGATCTGGATGACAGATACAAGGTGATAGCCATAGATAACGGCTCTGGAAACAAGCAGACTGTGACTAAATACGGTGCATCAGCCTTTAATGTACATGGAAATTACCTGTATTATCAGTCTATGACAGCGGATATGAACGGGCTTTACATGGTGAATCTTCAGACGGGAGCGGAAACACTTCTGATGGAGGGACAGTTTAAGGATATAAATATCACATCTAAGTATGTGTATTTCTTTGATTTCAATACAGATATTTGCTATCACGCACCTTTGGGCACTGATGCGGTCAGCCCATTTCATCCGAAGGTGGAAATGACGGAGGTTAAGAAATAATGAGAGATTTATCAGAGGTTAGAGTAGATATAGACAGGGTGGATAATGAAATTCTGTCCCTTTATAAGGAGCGCCTGGAGCTGGTGACAGAGGTGGCTGAATATAAAATCTCCACTGGAAAAAAGGTTTTAGATCCAGAGCGCGAAGCTCAAAAGATAGATGTTTTGTCAGGGCAGACAGACGATGATTTTATAAAGCATGGTGTGACGGAACTCTATAAGCAGATAATGTCTACCTCTCGAAAGAGGCAGTACCAGATTCTCTCGGCTCACGGTCTTATGGATGAGCAGCTGCCATTTACTGCTGTAGACAAGCTGGACTTTAATAAAAAGGTAGTGGTTTTCCAGGGAGTTCCTGGCGCATATTCACAGCAGGCTATGAAGGAGTTCTTCGGACCTGATTTGGAGGAATCCTTCCATGTGGATACCTGGCGAGAGGCTATGGAGGCTATTAAGTCTGGAAAGGCTGATTACGCGGTGCTTCCTATAGAGAATTCCTCAGCCGGCTCCATTACTGAAAACTATGATCTTTTGGCTGAGTATGATGTCGCAATAGTTGGACAGCATATTTTAAAGATTGATCACGCTCTTCTTGGCCTTAAGGGAGCCAAGGTGGACGATATAACCACTGTTATCTCTCATCCTCAGGCTATCATGCAGTGTGACAGATATATCGTGAATAACCATTCAGAATGGAATGTGACCGCTATGCATAACACAGCAGTCTCAGCCATGAAGGTAAGAGATGACGGTGATATTCATCAGGCTGCTATAGGCTCACCTATCAATGCAGAGCTTTATGATCTTTGTATCTTGGAGCGCGGTATTCAGGATAATAAAAATAACCAGACAAAGTTTATCATAGTGGCAAAGGATAAGGTGTTTAAGAAGGATGCAGACACCGTCAGCATCTGTATTGAGATAGCGAACCAAAAGGGTAGCCTCTATTATATGCTTTCTCACTTTATTCACAATGGACTGGATCTTAAGCATATCGAGTCCAGACCACTCACAGGAAGAAACTGGGAGTACAGATTTTTCATAGAATTTACAGGAAATTTACAAGATGATGCTGTTAAGGATGCGCTTCTTGGGTTAAAATCAGAGAGTAGTTATTTAAGGATATTAGGGAATTGTTAAGACGAGGACTTTATGAAGATTTGTGCAGCTATTTACATAGGATCCTTTGAAGTGATTATGAAGGTCTACTCCTTTACTAAAAAGGGGGACATGAGGGAAATAGACGCCTTGCGTATGCCGCTTGAGCTCATTCCGATGGATGGAGCGAATGCATCCATCTCTAAGGAGGTCTGCGACAGCCTTTGTCTTGTACTAAATGATATGTACAAGAAGGCTGAAGCTTATAATCCAGACATCATAAAATGCTTCTGTGGCGCGGCACTGAGAAATGCAGCCAACGAGCTTTTTGTCCTAGAGCAGATAAGAATGAGAAACGGTATAGATGTACAGGTCATTTCAAACTCTGAGCAGCGCTTCTTAAACTATGAAGCACTTGCCAATACCGAGAGCTTTGAGCAATATGTCAAGAATTCAGCACTTTTAGTGGATGTGGGAGGAAGCTCTTTACAGCTTACACTATTTTTGAATTCTAAAATAGTTACCACACAGCACATTATGATGGGTGTGAGCACTGTAAACTCTGATATCTGGCGTTTGGGAAACACAGATGATGTAGATGAGCAGGTGATGGATCTTCTCACGAAGGAGCTGGATGTCTTTGCCATGATGTATTTAGGTCAGACAGCTTTGGATTATCTTGTAATACTTGGAGATCAGCTGGCAGCAAAGGAAGATGGCGGAATAGAGGTTCTCACAGAAAACTTTAAATTTAAAAAAGCGCAAAAGCTTTTGTATAAGGCTTACACTAAAACGCTTAAGGCTAAGCATGTGGTCATACCTGGATACTCTGTATGTGACGGCATGGCCTATAATGAGGCGGTGGATATAGGTTGGATTACCAGAAAGCACGATTATGAGGCAGATGTGGTAAATCTAAGCTATGCAATGTCGAAAAGATACGGTTCATATCAGCCTCACCTTAAGGCGTTAGATACCATATCCATGCAGATATTTGACGCTATGAAGAAGTATCATAACATGGGCGTGCGTGAGAGGATAATGCTTCGAGTGGTGGCTATCTTGCATGACTGTGGTAAGTATATTTCTATAGCAAACGCAGCCGATTGCTCATACTCGATTATCAAGTCCTCTGAGATACTTGGACTTTCACATGATGAGCGTGAGATGGTAGCCTGGGCGGTCGCATTTAACAGAAGCGAGCTGCTGCCTTATGAGGAGCTTAGGGATACCTTCAGTGAGTATGAATACATGATAGTGGTAAAGATGGTAGCTATATTAAAGGTTGCCAATGCACTGGATCGCACTCACAAGCAAAAGCTTAAAAATGTAAGTATTTCAGTCAGGGATGGAAAGCTTAATATCACTATTGAGTCAAAGGCTTCCATGACGCTGGAGCGCACCCTGTTTGCTAAGAGAGCAGACTTTTTCGAGTCAGTATTTTCTATCAGACCAGTTCTTAAGGAACGCGTTCAAAGAGAGGTATAAGCTATGTCAAAAAATGTAAAGGCTGTATATGAAAACAGAGAATTGAGTTGGCTTAAGTTTAATACCAGAGTTTTTTTAGAAGCAAAGGACAAAAGCCTTCTTCCGCTGGAGCGAATAAAGTTTATCAGTATCACTTCTTCTAATCTGGATGAGTTTTTTATGGTCAGAGTGGCCAGCCTTAAGGACTTAGAGGAGGTAGATAACAAGAAGACTGATATAGCAGGACTTAGCGCCACAGAGCAGCTAAGGCTTATCACAGAGCAGGCTGGAAAGCTGGTGGATAGCCAGTATAACTGTTATATGAAATCATTAGTGCCGCTTCTTAAGGAAGAAGGCATTGTGATAATAGATAAGCCAGCGAATCTTTCAGCAAAGCAGATGGAGTTTGTCAGAGACTATTTTGTGGAACAGGTTTTTCCTGTGCTTACGCCTATGGCGCACGATGCGAGCAGACCGTTTCCTTTGATAAGGAATAAGTCTCTTAATATAGCGGCTGCTATAGAGGCAAAGGAGGGGGCGCAGTCTGAGGACGTAGAGTTCGCTACAGTTCAGGTGCCTTCTGTTCTTCCTAGACTTATACCTATTCCTTCAGAGGGTGAGGCAAAGAATACATTCATTCTCTTAGAGCAGATGATAATAGCCTGCATAGACCTTTTGTTTATGGGCTATAAGGTCAAGAGCACAGCTGCATATAGAGTAATGAGAAATGCCGACTTTGAGCTGGACGAGGATGAGACTAGCGATCTTTTGGCAGAGATAGAGAGTAAGATTAAGCAGCGCCAGAGGGGCGATGTCATTAGACTTGAGATAGATGACAGTTGCCATAAAAATCTGCTTGGCTATCTTATGGAAAACTTGGATGTAAAGGAAGAGGATGTATATAAAATCTCTGGTCCTGTGGATCTGACATTTCTTATGAAGCTCTATGGGATAGAGGGCTATGATCATCTTAGAAGTAAGTCGTATACCCCACAGAAGCATCCTAGATTTATGGATGAGACGGAAAGCATTTTCGATGTTATAAAAAAAGGAGACGTGCTTTTACATCATCCTTATGAGACCTTTGATCCAGTGGTAAACTTTATCGCTGAGGCTGCAAATGATAAGAATGTTTTGGCTATTAAGCAGACACTCTACAGAGTGAGTGGAAATTCTCCTATTATAGCTTCACTTGCAAAGGCTGCTGAGAACGGAAAGCAGGTCACTGTTTTAGTGGAGCTTAAGGCCAGATTCGATGAGGAGAATAATATTAACTGGGCAAGAAAGCTCGAAAAGGCTGGCTGTCATGTAATATATGGTCTGGTAGGGCTTAAGACACACTGTAAGATAGCTCTCGTAGTTAGAAGGGAAGAGGATGAGATAGTAAGATATGTTCATCTTGGAACCGGAAACTATAATGACTCTACAGCCAAGCTTTACACTGACTGTGGACTGTTAAGCTGCAGGGAGTCTCTTGGAATAGATGCGACTGCTGTGTTTAATATGCTCTCAGGCTATTCTAAGCCACAGGCATGGAAGAAGCTGGCTGTCGCTCCTTACTGGCTCCGCGACAAATTTTACGAGCTAATCGACTTTGAGATAGAGGAAGCGAAGAAGGGTAATAAAGCAAAGATAGTGGCAAAGATGAACAGCCTTTGCGACAAGGGTATGATAGATAAGCTTTATCAGGCCTCGCAGGCAGGTGTGAAGATATCTCTTATCATACGAGGCATTTGCTGCTTAAAGGCTGGAATACCTGGACTAAGCGAAAATATAGAGGTGCGCTCTATAGTCGGAACCTACTTAGAGCATGCCAGAATCTTTTATTTCTATGCGGGAGGAGAGGAAAAGTACTTCTGCGGCTCTGCTGACTGGATGAATAGAAATCTGGACAGACGAGTGGAGATAGTGTTCCCTGTGGAGGATCAGGAGGCGAAGGAGAAGCTTAAGCATATTCTCAAGGTACAGCTTTCTGATAACATGAAGGCATATATCCTGGATGAGCAGGGAAATTACGACAGAGTAGACCTTCGCGGCAAGGAGAAGGTCTTGGCGCAGGATGTCTTCTGTGAAGAAGCCCAAGCTGCGGCCAAGGCAGGCAAGGAAAAGGACATGAGTGACGTCCAGAGGTTTATTCCTATACAAAGTCAATAAAAAGTAGTTGACAAGGCAAATTGTTTTTGTTATATTACTCGTGTTGTTTGCAAGTAGATTCATTCTCACCTGGCGGCTAGAGCTAGTCAGTGTTTTAACAACCTTTTGATTATTAAGGTTTTATTGAGTGGATATACTTGCGCGTATATCCACTTTTTTTATGGAGGTATCACCATTAGCGACATTATGATTAATGAGCAGATTAGATGTAAGGAAGTACGTCTTATCGGCTCTGATGGAGAACAGCTTGGAGTTATGTCATCACAGGAAGCTTTGAAGATAGCTGATGACGAGGGACTTGATCTTGTAATGATCAGCCCAAAGGCAGAACCACCTGTATGTAAGGTAGTAGACTTTGGTAAATATCGTTACGAGCAGATGCAGAAGGAAAAGCAGGCTAAAAAGAATCAAAAGGTTGTTGAAATCAAAGAGATTCGTTTGTCGCCTAACATTGATACGAACGACATAAATACAAAGATCAATGCTGCCAAGAAATTCCTTTCGAAGGGAGATAAGGTAAAGGTTACCTTGAGATTTCGCGGTAGAGAGATGGCTCATATGGCAGAGAGCAAGCATATCTTAGATGATTTCGCTGCTGCACTTGCCGATGATGCTGTAGTGGAAAAGCCAGCTAAGGTGGAAGGCCGTTCTATGAGCCTTGTATTAGCCAAGAAATAATTTTTAGGAGGATTTTATTATGCCAAAGATGAAGACAAAGCGCGCAGCTGCTAAGCGTTTTTCTAAGACCGGAACAGGTGAGCTTAAGAGAAATAAGGCTTACAAGAGACACATTCTGACAAAGAAGAGCACAAAAAGAAAGAGAGCTCTCCGTCAGGCTACTATTACAGATGCTACCAATGTAAAGACCATGAAGAAGATTCTTCCATATCTCTAAGATATATTTTGGTTTTATATTGATATTTCGTTAGATTTAGGAGGAAAATAATCATGGCAAGAATTAAGGGCGGATTAAACGCTAAGAAGAAGCACAATAGAGTTCTTAAGCTGGCTAAGGGCTACAGAGGAGCTAGAAGCAAGCAGTACAGAGTAGCTAAGCAGTCAGTTATGCGTGCACTTACCAGTGCATACGCTGGACGTAAGGAGAAGAAGAGACAGTACAGACAGCTTTGGATCGCTCGTATCAATGCAGCTGCTCGTATAAATGGTCTTTCATACTCAGTTCTTATGCACGGTCTTAAGGTAGCTGGTATCGAGCTTAACCGTAAGGTTTTAGCTGATATGGCAGTTAATGATGCAGAAGGCTTTGCAAAGCTTTGCGAGGCTGCTAAGAAGGCTGTTGCCTAAGCTATTAATATAGTTTATAATATAACCGCTCAGTTTGGGCGGTTATTTTTATGAGAAAAAACAGGAGAGCATTTATGAAGATTTTAGTTACTGGCGGAGCGGGCTTTATAGGTTCGCATACCTGCGTAGAACTTCTTGAGGCAGGTATGGAGGTAGTGGTATTAGATAACCTTTGCAATTCATCGCAGAAGTCTCTTGAGAGAGTGGAGACTATCACTGGTAAGAAGACAGTGTTTTACAAGGGCGATATTTTAGACAGAACCATTTTGGATAAGGTGTTTAACGAGCATAAAATAGACTGCGTAATTCACTTCGCTGGTCTTAAGGCAGTAGGTGAGTCTGTGCAGAAGCCTTGGGAGTATTACCAGAATAATATCACAGGTACGCTCAGCCTTGTGGATGCCATGAGAGCACACGGCTGTAAGAATATTATCTTCTCGTCATCTGCTACTGTATATGGAGATCCAGCAGAGATACCTATCACAGAGAATTGTCCAAAGGGTCAGTGCACGAATCCTTACGGCTGGACTAAGAGCATGCTGGAGCAGATATTGTCTGATATCTATAAAGCAGATAATGAATGGAATGTAGTTCTTCTTAGATACTTTAATCCAATAGGTGCGCATCCTTCTGGAACTATGGGTGAGAATCCAAACGGTATCCCTAATAACCTCATGCCTTACATCACTCAGGTGGCTGTAGGAAAGCTTAAGGAGCTGGGCGTATTTGGAAATGACTATGACACACCAGATGGAACAGGTGTGAGAGATTATATACATGTAGTAGATCTGGCTAAGGGTCATGTGGCTGCTCTTAAGAAGGTCGAGGATAATTCAGGTCTTTCTATATATAATCTTGGAACAGGTGTAGGCTATTCTGTACTTGATATAGTAAAGAATTTTGAGGAGGCAAATGATCTTAAGATTCCTTATTCTATAAAGCCAAGACGCGCTGGAGATATCGCTACCTGCTATTCTGATGCCACTAAGGCGAAAAATGAGCTAGGCTGGGAAGCACAGTATGGCATCAAGGAAATGTGTGCGGACTCATGGAGATGGCAGAAGAATAATCCGAATGGATATGGTAATTAAATTTTTAAAAAAGGGTGTTGACAAAGAAAAAAATAAGTGATATAGTACTATTCGTTGCAGAGATGCAGCGAATATATGGTTCCTTGGTCAAGCGGTTAAGACGTCGCCCTCTCACGGCGAAAACAGGGGTTCGATTCCCCTAGGGACTGTTGTAAGTTTTAAAAGAGACCGAAAGGTCTCTTTTAATGTTTTTATAGGGAAAAAGGAATTTAAAGATGGCAAAAGCTGATTATGAAAAACGTCTCTGGGATATAGCGGCTCCTTTGGCGGACAGCCATGGCTTTGAGATGGTGGACACAGAGTATGTCAAAGAGGGCGACAGCTACTATTTGAGGCTGTATCTTGATAAGGAGGGTGGTATCACTATAGATGATATAGTTCTTATCACCAGAGAGATAAATCCTATACTTGATGAGCAGGATTTTATAAAGGATGCCTATATATTTGAGGTAAGCTCCCCAGGTATAGAAAGACCGTTTAAGAGGGAGAAGGACTTTGAGGCAGCTGTGGGTGAAGAGGTGTTCTTTAAGACCTATAAGGCTGTGAACGGTGCTAAGGAGTTCCTTGGAACCTTAAAGGAAAATAAAGCAGAATCCATCGTGGTAGAATTTGATGATGGATCGGAAGAGTATTTAAAATCAGATATTGCCCTGATTAGAAGATATTTTGAATATGATATTTAATGGAGGTGTGTGATGAGCGAACAAATAAATTTTCTGGAGGCTTTAACAGAGCTGGCAAAGGAAAAGAACATAGGCAAGGATGCACTGGTGGATATAATCGAAAGCAGCCTTTTGTCTGCGGTTAAGAACTATTACAAGATAGAGAATGTATCTGTCAATATGGATCCAAACACTGGTGAGTTCCACGTTATCTATGCCAAGACTGTAGTAGATGAGGTAATGTCACCTGATGAGGAAATCTCATTGGAGGAAGCGCAGAAGATTAATTCTGTATACGGCATCGGCGATATAGTAAAGGTAGAGGTTAAGAGCCGTGACTTCGGTCGTATCATGGCTTCTTCTGCTAAGAATACTATCATGCAGAAGATCAGAGAAGAGGAGAGAAATATCCTTTACGCTGAGTATAATCAGATGGCTGGAAAGGTTTACACCGGTATTATTTCCAGATTCACCGGAAAGAATGTACATATAAATCTTGGAAAGCTCGAGGGCTTTTTGGCAGAGAACGAGCAGGTTCCTACCGAGAGCTATAAGATAGGCGATAGAATTAAGATTTATATAGTAGAGGTTAAGAATACTAACAAGGGACCTAGAATCTTAGTTAGCCGTACACATCCAGAGCTGGTTAGAGGCCTTTTCACAGAGGAGGTATCTGAGATTAAGGATGGCACAGTAGAGATCGTAGATATCGCCAGAGAGGCAGGAAGCCGTTCTAAGATATCTGTTAGAAGCTTTAATGAGGATGTAGATCCAGTGGGTGCTTGTGTAGGTACAGCAGGTTCGAGAGTAAACGCTGTAGTAGACGAGCTTCGCGGTGAGAAGATCGATATCGTAGAGTGGGATGAGAACCCAGCTTACTTTATCGAGAATGCACTTCAGCCTGCCAAGGTAGTGGCTGTTATGGCTGATGCCGATTCTAAGATAGCTCATGTAGTAGTTCCTGATGATATCCTTTCACTTGCCATTGGTAACAAGGGTCAGAATGCAAGACTTGCTGCTAAGCTTACCAGATTCAAAATCGATATCAGAGATGAGTCTACAGCAGCACTGGATGAGAATTTCCTTACCATGAATGCAGATGAAGACGAGTATGAGTATGAGGATGAGGACGAGTACGAGTACGAGTATGAGGACGAAGCTGAGGATACAAGTTCGGAGGAGTAATTTTGGTTAGTTTCCGAAAATGTGTAGCCTGTGGTGAAATGAAGAAAAAGGATGAACTGTTTCGTATCGTAAGGACAGAGGGCAGCTTCGAATTTGATCCTTCGCAGAAAATGTCAAGAAGAGGAGCATATATCTGCAGGTCAGAGGAATGCTTAAAGCTAGCAGTGAAAAAGAAATCCTTTTCTAAATCCTTTCATCAGGCTGTGAATGAAGAAGCATTTATTAATAACTTGTATGAGGCGTTAAATGACTCTTTCTAAAACACTTGGACTCATAGGACTTTGTGCCAAGGCCAGAGGGCTGGCCACTGGTGAATACCAGGTAGATGATGCTATAAAAACAGGAAAAGCACTTCTTGTTATAGTAGCAGATGATGCTTCAGATAATACAAAGAAGCATTACAGAGACAGTTGTGAGTTTTATGAGATTCCGTTTTATATATTTAAAGATAAAGAACAGTTGTCAAACGCCTGCGGCAAAGCAAACAGAGCCTGTATAGCTATAACAGACGAGGGCTTCGCCAAGGGTATTTCGGATAAAATCGAGGAGGAAATTAATGGCTAAGATTAGAGTTCATGAAATTGCAAAGGAACTAGGTGTAGAAAATAAGGCTGTAATAGATTTCCTTAGTGCTAATGGTGCAGATGGCAAGAGCGCTTCTTCGGGACTCGAAGAGGATGTTGCTAACAGTGTTAGAAAGCATTTTGGTAAGAAAGATGAAAAGGCTGAGGCTGTAAGAAAGCCAAAGCTTGATGAGAATGGAAATCCTATTCGCAAGATTAAGCTTGACGAGAATGGAAATCCTATAAAGAAGGCTAAGCCTTCTAATGACAAGGCTGCTGGAAAGAAGAACGTGTTCGTAGTGACTCGCTCAGAAGATAGAAATCATAAAAAGCCTGCTGCTCAAACAAATGCGGCTCCGGCGCAGAAGTCTGAGAATAACGCAAAGAATAATAACGTAAACCGCGGACCTATCAGACCACGTAACCTAGATGGTATCAGACCATCTCAGCGTGCCTCTGTAGAGGAGGAAGTGGAAGTAGTAGAGACGACAGTAGTGGAGACTGCTCCAGTAGTGGAGGAGAAGCCTGTGGAGGCTCCTGCAGCTGTAAAGTTGCCTAAGGGACCTAGCATGCTCGGCGTTATCGATATGTCTGCTGACAAGAAGAAGGAAAATCGTCCTAATTCTGAAAACAGGGGCCGTGATGGCAGAGATAACAGAAACAGAGATAACAGAAACAGAGACGGTCAGGGCAAGGGCAGACCAGAGGGCGGCTCACGTCAGGGCGAAAAGCATTTTAACAAGAATGACAGAAATGGCGGCGATAATGCTGGAAAGACTATGTCATTCGACCGCAGAAATAACGGACAGGGCGGTGCAGGTAAGGGTATGGGCTCTAAGTCTGCAGGCAATATGGCAGTAGCTGGCGGTCCATCAGCCAAGGAAGGTCAAAATAGACGCGACCATGGCAAGAATAATAAGCATAATCAGGAGAGAGATGCTCTTGGAAAGAAGCAGGAGCAGCTTCTTAACCTTGAGAAGAATGGCGGAAAGAAAAAGAAGCCACAGAATAATACACCTAAGCTTCCAGAGAGAAATGAGGATGAGATTTTAAATATCACTCTTCCAGACAGAATCACTGTCAAGGATCTCTGCGACAGAATGAAGATGGCGCCTAATGCAGTTATTAAGAGCCTCTTTATGAAGGGCAAGGTAGTGACTGTAAACCAGGAGCTTGATTATGACAGTGCAGAGGAAATCGCACTTGAGTTTAACTGTATCTGTGAGCATGAGGAGAAGGTAGATGTCATCGCTGAGCTCCTTGCAAATTCGGATGTAGAAGAGGATGAGAGCGCACTTAAGAGACGCCCTCCGGTCGTTTGTGTAATGGGACACGTAGACCATGGTAAAACATCACTTCTGGATGCTATCAGAGACACACGAGTGACTGACCGTGAGGCTGGCGGTATCACACAGGCTATCGGTGCTTATGTGGTATCTATAAATGGTGAGAACATCACCTTCCTTGATACACCAGGTCACGAGGCGTTCACCGCTATGCGTATGCGTGGTGCGAACTCTACTGATATCGCAATCCTCGTAGTAGCAGCAGATGATGGTGTTATGCCACAGACTGTGGAGGCTATTAACCATGCAAAGGCAGCTGGCGTTGAAATCATCGTAGCTATAAATAAGATAGATAAGCCAGGTGCTAATATAGACAGAGTTAAGCAGGAGCTGGCTGAGTATCAGCTCATTCCTGAGGATTGGGGCGGATCTACAGTATTCTGCCCAGTGTCTGCTAAGACACATGAGGGTATTGAGAATCTTCTTGAGATGATTCTTCTTACCGCTGATGTATTAGAGCTTAAGGCTAACCCTAAGAGAAATGCACGTGGTATCGTTATCGAGGCACAGCTCGATAAGGGTAGAGGTGCTGTGGCAACAGTGCTTGTACAAAAGGGTACACTTCACGTAGGTGATCCTGTGGCATGCGGCTCTGTATTTGGTAAGGTAAGAGCTATGCAGGATGATCAGGGAAGACGTGTTAAGGAGGCAGGTCCTTCTATCCCTGTTGAGATTCTAGGTCTTTCTGATGTTCCAAACGCAGGTGAAGTATTTGTCGCTATGGATTCAGAGAAGGAAGCTAGATCATTTGCTGAGACCTTTGTATCTGAGAATAAGAACAGACTTATCGAGGAGACAAAGGCTAAGATGAGCTTAGACGATCTCTTCAGCCAGATTCAGGCTGGTAACCTAAAGGAGCTTAACATCATCGTTAAGGCTGATGTACAGGGCTCTGTAGAGGCAGTTCGTCAGTCACTTGAAAAGCTCTCTAATGATGAGGTAGTGGTACGCATCATTCACGGCGGTGTAGGTGCTATAAATGAATCTGATGTAGTACTTGCATCAGCTTCGAATGCCATTATCATCGGCTTTAATGTTCGTCCAGATGCACAGGCTAAGACAACTGCAGAGCACGAGGGTGTAGACGTAAGACTTTACAAGGTTATCTATAATGCCATCGAGGATGTAGAGGCTGCTATGAAGGGCATGCTCGATCCTATCTTCGAGGAGAAGATTATCGGTCACGCTGAGGTTAGAGCTATCTTTAAGGCTTCTGGCGTAGGCAATATCGCTGGTAGCTATGTAATGGATGGTATCTTCCAGAGAGACTGCGGCGTAAGAGTTTTCAGAGAAGGCAAGATGATCTTCGAAGGAAAGCTTGCATCACTTAAGAGATTTAAGGACGATGTCAAGGAGGTTAAGACTGGTTTCGAGTGTGGTCTTGTAATCGATGGCTTCTCTGACTTCATGGAGTTTGACCAGATCGAAAGTTATATCATGGTAGAGGTACCTAGATAAGATGAGAAAAGATTCTGTAAAGAATATTAGAATTAATGAGGAAGTTAAAAAGGAGCTCTCTGAGATAATCAGAAGCGAGGTGAAAGACCCTCGCATAGCTCCATGGACTTCTGTTATAGAGGCTGTGGTAGCACCTGACTTAAAGACCTGTAAGGTGTACATATCAGTGTTAGGGGATGAGGACAAGGCAAAGGAGACGCTCAAGGGTCTTAAGAGCTCGGCAGGCTTTATAAGAAGAGAGCTGGCGCACAGAGTAAATCTTAGAAATACACCAGAGCTTTTCTTTTACCTGGATACATCCATTGCCTATGGCGCTAAGATGGATAAGCTTATAAACGAAGTGATTGCTCATGATGAAGAAAACAAAAGCCCTTTAGATGAGGAAGATGAGTAATGATAGAAAACTTTGAAAAGCTTTTGACTGAAGCTAAGACTGTGGCCATAGCTGGACATGTCAGACCAGATGGTGATGCAGTTGGAAGCTGTATGGCTGTTTTTAACTATCTGAATAAATACTATCCTACCTGTCAGACTAAGGTGTTTTTGGAGACTATTCCTAGAACCTTTTTGTTCATGGAGGGCACAGATGAAATCATAGATCCTAAGACCTACGCGGGCGATGAGGTATTTGATTTATTTATAGTGCTTGACTGTGGCGATGCAGGCAGACTGGGCGATGCATATAGGATATTTGAGCGAGCTAAAAAGACTATCTGCATAGATCATCATCTTAGCAATAAGTCTTTTGCTCAGTATAATTATGTGGTGCCTGATGCGAGCTCTACCTGTGAACTGGTATATAATCAGCTGATAGAAAGTAGAATAGATAAGACTATAGCTGAGTGTCTTTATACGGGCATCATTCACGATACAGGTGTATTTCAGTATACCTGCTGCGTGGAGTCTACCATGAACATAGCTGGAAAGCTTATGAGCTTAGGGATTGACTACAGCGGTATCTGCGACAGAACCTTTTATGCAAAGACGGCTGTTCAGAATAAGGCGATGGGATATGTGCTTTTAAATTCTGTTTCATATCTGGATGGAAAGGTAGTGGCAGGAGTTTTAGATCTTGCGAAGATGGAAGAGTTCGGCGCATGCCCAAGACATTTGGATGGCATAGTTCAGCAGCTTCGCTGTACGACTGGCGTAGAGGTGGCAGTCTTTTTATATGAGACAGAGCCTGGCGAGTACAAGGGCAGCACCAGAGCCACAAGAGATGTAGACCTGGTGGAAATCTGCTCGAAATTCGGAGGCGGCGGTCATAAGAAGGCAGCGGGCTTTTCAGTTACGACAAATGAGCCATGGAAGATAGTGGATGAAGTGGTTCTGATGGTTGAAAATCAGTTGGAAAACTTGAAGAATAATGCATAGTGGAATAATAAATGTTTACAAGGAGCCTGGTTATACATCCTTTGATGTAGTTGCCAGGCTTCGTGGCATACTGGGAATAAGAAAAATAGGACATACTGGAACCCTAGACCCTGCGGCGAAGGGTGTGCTTCCTGTCTGCGTAGGAAAGGGAACGAAGCTTGTCGACCTTTTGACAGAGAAGGATAAGTGTTATGAAGCGGTGTTTCTTCTCGGAGTGGAGACGGACACATACGATACGACTGGCTCGGTGCTTAGCGAGAACGAGGTGAAAGTATCTGCAGAGGATGTTCGCACGGCTTTAAAGGGTTTCGTGGGAGATATCATGCAGATTCCGCCTATGTACAGTGCTCTTAAGGTGGATGGAAAGAAGCTTTATGAGCTGGCGAGAAAAGGTATAGAGGTGGAGAGAGCGGCCAGACCAGTTAAGATATTTTCGATAGATGTTCTCTCGGTGGATTTACCTAGAATCACACTTTCTATTCACTGCGGAAGTGGTACATATATAAGGTCGATAGCCCATGATTTAGGAGTGGCCTTAGGCTGCGGCTGCGCTATGGAATCTTTGATTAGAACTAAGGTTTCTGATTATAATATTAATGATGCACTGACTTTAGATGAGATCGCTGATTTAGTGAAGGCAGGAGATTTTTCCTTTATTCACTCGATAGACTCAGCATTATACGGACAAAGACTTTGCGTGAAAGAGGAGTACCTGAAGGAAGCCTTAAATGGTGCGAAGCTAGGGCTAGATTATTTCCTGTCAAATGTTTCGAAGGACGAGGAAAGGTATCTTGTTTATCTGCCAGATGGACGTTTTCTTGGAGCCTATGAGATGCGTGATGACAGACTTGTTATTAGACAGATGTTTTTAGAATAATAAATGCAAATATACGATTCATTTTTTGATAATAGAATAGATGGAGACTGTGCTGTCACAGTAGGAAAGTTCGACGGACTTCATCAGGGACACAGACTTTTGATAGCTGATATAGTTTCAAAGCCATATATCAGCTGTGCGGTTACATTTTCGACGAAGGTTACCGAGGACAAGACAGGCAGTATCCTGTCTTCAAAGGAAAAATATAAGGCTTTTGAAGATTGTGGTCTTGAATATCTTGTGAACTGTCCTTTTGATGACAGAATAAAAAACACTTCGCCAGAGGAGTTTATTCGAATTTTGGTCAAGCAGTATCACATGCGATACTTTTGCTGCGGAACAGACTTTACCTTTGGATACAAGGGCGCAGGAAATGTGGAGCTGTTGAGAAATCTGTCCAAGAAAATGGACTTTGAACTCAAGGTATATGATAAGCTTACCATGGATGAGGCTGATATTTCTTCTACCAGAATAAGAAAATGTCTGGTGGATGGAGATATAGAAAAGTGTAATGAGCTCTTGGGATATAATTATTATATCGAGGGAGAGGTAGTCCATGGCAGAGCCTTGGGAAGAAGCCTTGGCTTTCCTACAGCGAATATCATTCCAAAGGGTGGCTCTGTCTTGCCTGCGTTTGGAGTGTATAAGGGCCAGTGTGTTATAGATGGAGTGAGCTATACTGCGCTTTGTAATATAGGTGTCAGACCTACCGTCTCAGACCACGACGGGCCAGTGCTGGAGGCATACATTCTAGATTTCGAAGGCGACTTATATGACAGGGAGCTAAAGGTCGAGCTGCTTAGATTTGTAAGAGGTGAGAGGAAGTTTTCATCTATAGATGAGCTGAAGGCGACAGTGCTTTTGGATATAGAGAATTGTAGAAAGAATTTAGCCTTTGTTGACTTTTTTTCTCAAATGTGCTAAAAGTAAATTGAACTTTCGTCACATATTGAGGGGATATAGATGAAAAGATTTAAAAAATTAGTAGGAGTGATAGTGGCATCGGTTATGATGTTTAGTAGTGTCCCAGTGTCTGCAGTCAGCACGGTGGGCGCATCTGCTGTATATCAGAATGGCGGTGCAGGAAGACTGGCAGGAGCTGCGAGGGTGAATGCAGTAGATCTTTCTTCCTTGTATGCTATCTCTTCTGTCACACTTAATAATACCAGAACTGCTCTTGGATATGATGAGGCTGTAGCCTTGGTGGAGGAACAGGGTCTGTCTGTTCTTGGCTATCTGAATCTGGGAGTATGTAAGGTAAGTGAAGGAAATTTAAATATAAGAGCTACAGCAGCTGAGAATGGAAAGATAGTAGGAAAGCTTCCTAAGAATGCAGGCTGTGATGTTTTAGCTATAGATGGAGACTGGGTATTTATTAATTCAGGCGAGGTTACAGGATATGTGCTTGGCACTTATCTTGCTATGGATGATGAAGCACAGACTCTCGCTAAGGATATCGCTAAGATGGTAGCTAAGTCCAAGACTGGTGGTCTTCGTATCAGAAAGGATGCCAGTACAGAGTCCGGAATACTCGATGTCATGAGTGAAGGAGAAGAGGTTACAGTTCTTGAGGATTTAGGAGACTGGATTAAGGTAGACTTCGATGGAGATGAGGCTTATGTATCTGCTGATTATGTAGATGTGATGCTCTCTATGCCTAAGGCTACCACACTTTCAGAGCTTCGCTATGGCTCTGGTGTTTCTTCTACCAGACAGCAGCTTTGTGATTACGCACTTCAGTTCGTTGGAAATCCTTATGTATGGGGAGGCACATCGCTTACTAAGGGTGCTGACTGCTCTGGATTTACTATGCAGATATTTAAGCAGTATGGTGTTACACTTCCTCATAGCTCACGCTCACAGGCTGGCTATGGTAAGAAGATTACATCCTCACAGGCTAAGCCAGGAGACCTGTTCTTCTATGGCTCTAATGGTGTGATCGGTCACGTGGCTATTTACATAGGCGGAGGACAGATCGTGCATGCCGCTAACTCACGTGAGGGTATTAAGGTTTCTAAGTGTAATTACCGAAATGTAATGGCAGTAAGAAGTATACTTGACTAATGTTAAAACCTTTGTTATAATAACAAAGTTGTGTTTACTGTTACCCGGTTAGAATGATTCTCCGTCATCTGACTTAGTAACAGCGTATTTCAAAATTAAGGAGGACGTTACAATGGTTGACGCAAAGCAGAAGGAAGCTATTATTAAGGAGCACGCTAGAACAGCAGGCGACACTGGTTCACCAGAGGTTCAGATCGCTATTCTTACAGCACGTATTAACGAGCTTAACGAGCATTTCAAGGCTAATCCAAAGGATCACCACTCACGCAGAGGTATGCTTAAGATGGTAGGTAAGAGACGTAATCTTCTTGCTTATCTTAAGAGCAAGGATATCGAGAGATACCGTGCACTCATCGAGAAGCTTGGATTAAGAAAGTAGTTTTCTTTCAGAGCTTAGCAAAGGCTAAGCTCTGATTTTTATATTATTATCATTTTAGGAGAAAGCAAATGAAGAGATTTGAGATGGAACTGGGTGGCCGTACCTTGAGAGTAGATATCGGCCGTGTAGCAGCCCAGGCAAATGGTGCAGCACTTATTTCATACGCTGATACCACTGTACTTTCTACCGCGACTGCATCAGACAAGCCAAGAGACGGAGTAGATTTCTTCCCTCTTTCAGTAGAGTTCGAAGAGAAGTACTACGCTGTAGGTAAGATTCCTGGTGGATTTAACAAGCGTGAGGGCAAGGCTTCTGAAAATTCAGTACTTACCGCTCGTGTAATCGATCGTCCTATGAGACCTTTGTTCCCTAAGGATTATCGAAATGATGTAACACTTAATAACCTTGTACTTTCAGTAGATCCTTCAGCTAGACCAGAGCTCGTAGCTATGCTTGGTTCAGCTATTTCTACTTGTGTATCAGACATCCCATTCGATGGACCATGCGCTATGACTCAGATGGGTCTTGTAGATGGTGAACTCATCGTAAACCCTACTCAGGAGCAGTGGGCTAAGGGTGATTTAAAGCTTACAGTAGCTTCTACCAGCGAGAAGGTTATCATGAGCGAGGCTGGTGCTAATGAAGTACCTGAGGCTAAGATGCTCGAGGCTATCTATAAGTGCCATGATATTAACCAGACTATCATCGCATTTATCAATCAAATCGTAGCAGAGTGTGGAAAGGCTAAGCACGCATACGAAAGCTGCGCTATTCCAGAGGAAATGTTTGCAGCTATGCGCGAGATCGTTACCCCTGCTGATATGGAAGAAGCTGTATTCACTGATGAGAAGCAGGTTCGTGAAGAGAATATTAAGAATGTGACCGCTAAGTTTGAGGAAGCATTTGCTGAGAAGCCAGAATGGCTCGCTGTTTTAGGTGAGGCTGTATATCAGTATCAGAAGAAGACAGTTCGTAAGATGATTCTTAAGGATCACAAGCGTCCAGATGGTCGTCGTATAGACCAGATTCGTCCTCTTGCAGCTGAGGTAGATATCATTCCTCGTGTTCATGGTTCTGCTATGTTCACCAGAGGTCAGACACAGATTTGTGATATCGTAACACTTGCCCCTATTTCAGAAGCACAGAAGGTAGAAGGCTTAGATGAGAATGTAACCGAGAAGCGTTACATGCACCACTATAACTTCCCTTCATACTCTGTAGGTGAGACAAAGCCTTCTAGAGGACCAGGACGTCGTGAAATCGGTCACGGAGCGCTCGCTGAGAGAGCACTTCTTCCAGTACTTCCAAGCGTAGAGGAGTTCCCATATGCTATCAGAGCTGTATCTGAGACCTTCGAGTCTAACGGTTCTACTTCTATGGCTTCTACCTGTGCATCATGTATGTCACTTATGGCAGCCGGTGTACCTATCAAGAAGATGGTAGCTGGTATCTCTTGTGGTCTTGTAACGGGTGAGACTGATGATGATTACATCGTACTTACTGATATCCAGGGTCTTGAGGACTTCTTCGGAGATATGGACTTTAAGGTAACAGGTACTAAGGACGGTATCACCGCTATCCAGATGGATATTAAGATTCACGGTCTTACAAAGCCTATCGTAGAGGAGGCTATCAGACGTACCCGCGAAGCTAGATTCTTCATCATGGATGAGTGTATGTCAAAGGCTATCGCAGCTCCTAGAGCTGAGGTAAATGAATATGCACCTAAGATCATCCAGGTTATGATAGATGTAGATAAGATCGGTGAGGTAGTAGGTCAGCGTGGTAAGACTATAAACGAAATCATCGCTCGCACAGGTGTTAAGATCGACATCTCTGAGGAGGGTATGGTAAGCATTTGCGGTACAGATGCTGCAGCTATGGCTGAGGCTAAGAGAATGGTCGAGACTATAGTTACTGAGTTCGAAGAGGGACAGATCTTTACTGGAAAGGTAGTTTCTATTAAGGAATTCGGTGCATTTATCGAGTTCGCTCCTGGCAAGGAAGGAATGGTTCACATTTCTAAGATCGCTAAGGAAAGAATCGACCGTGTAGAGGATGTTCTTACACTGGGTGACACTGTTACCTGTAAGTGCATGGGCAAGGACAAGATGGGACGCATCAGCTTCTCTATCAAGGATTGCCAGTAATAGAAATTGAGTTTGTTAGACCAGGTGTTATTACCGTAATACCTGGTCTATTTTTGGAATATGAGATATGTTACTTCAGTTATCACATGTTAAAAAAAGCTACGGCGAAAGAGATCTGATAAAGGATGCCACTTTTTTCTTAGAGGAGAGTCGAAAGCTGGCCATAGTGGGAAACAATGGCTGTGGAAAGTCTACTCTTCTTAAGATGATAGTGGGCGAACTGCCTTTGGATGGCGGTGAGGTTATCATTTCACCGGATGCCACTGTGGGTTATCTGGCTCAGTATCAGGATGATGCTTATGGAGATACCATATTAGAAAATGTGCTTTCAGCCAGAGAGGATCTTATCAGTCAGGAGAATACTCTAAGACAGATGGAGTACCAGATGGCTTCTCTTTCAGGAGATGAGCTAAATGCTCACATGGAAAAGTATGACAGGTTGTCTGATACCTTTGAGCGCGCCGGTGGTCTTACATTTAGAAGTGAGGCAGTGGGAGTGCTTAAGGGCCTTGGCTTTGAGGAAAAGGATTTTTCGCGCTCTATGAATGAGCTGTCTGGAGGTCAAAAAACCAGAGTTTCCTTAGGGCGACTTCTAGTTAAAAAGCCTGATCTTTTACTCTTAGATGAGCCGATAAACCATCTGGATTTGGGCAGTATCGTATGGCTGGAGGGATATTTGGCGTCATATAAAAAGGCTGTCATAGTGGTAGCACATGACAGATATTTCCTCGACAAGGTCTGTGATCGAGTGGTAGATATTCATAAGGGTAAGGTGACTCTTTACAATGGAAATTACTCTGACTTTTGCAATCAAAAGGCTTTAGGTGAGCTGACCTATGAGCGTGCCTATGAAAAGCAGCAAAAGGAAATCGCTCATCAGCAGGAGGTTATAAAAAAGCTTCAGTCATATAACCGTGAGAAATCAATAAAGAGAGCTGAGAGCAGAAAAAAGCTTTTGGATAAGATGGAGGTTATGGACGCGCCGGACTTTGATATTAGCACGATGAGACTTGAGCTTAATATTGACTATCCATCTGGAAATGATGTCCTTAAGTTTAACGAGGTGTCTAAAAGCTACGGTGAGAAGAAAATATTTGAGAAGCTTTCCTTTGAGGTACATAAGGGAGATCGAATAGCTATTCTTGGTGACAATGGAACCGGAAAGACTACTATACTAAAGACCATAAATGGACTCACTGAGTACACGAGCGGCTCTATCGATTTTGGAAGTAATGTATCACTTGGCTATTATGATCAGGAACAGCAGGGTCTGGATGAAGAAAAGACGGTCTTTGATGAGATACATGATACCTATCCTGATATGACAGATACCGAGGTTAGAAATACTTTGGCTGCCTTTTTGTTTACAAAGGAGGATTGCTTTAAGAGGATCAAGGAGCTGTCCGGTGGAGAGAGAGGTCGCGTGGCACTAGCAAAGCTCACACTCTCTAAAGCTAATTTTCTAATCCTTGATGAGCCTACGAACCATCTGGATATGGATTCGAAGGAAATCCTAGAGGATGCCCTGATAGAGTTTGAGGGAACCTTATTATACGTAAGTCACGACAGATATTTCGTGAATAGGACAGCTAGCACAGTTTTAGAGCTGTCAAATGGTCAGCTGGTAAAATATCTGGGAAACTATGATGATTATGTGGCTAAAAAAGAAGAACTATCTGAGCAGGCGCTTTCATTTTTGGCAAGCGGCGAGGCTATAGGTGAAAGAGTTTTAAGTGCTGATCAGGGCGGTGATACAGGGCTTTCAGCTAAAGAGGAGAGAGCGCTTCTTAAGGCCAAGGAGGCTGAGGACAGAAGAAAACAGCGAGCTATAGCAGCCTGTGAGGAAGAGATCGAAAAGCTGGAGTCTGAGATAGCTAAAATAGATGAGCAGTATGCGCTTCCAGAAAATGCTGCGAATTCCGCTAAGCTGAATGAGCTTACAAATAAGCGAAATGAACTTTCGGACAAGCTAGATGAAGTGATGGCAAAATGGGAAGAGCTGATGTGATTGTTAAAGCATTGACAATCTTCCTCTGATTTTATAAAATATTCGTAAGTGTATTTTGATTCGGAGGACAGCTTTGGATAAAGAGATTTCGCAGGCAGTCATACGCAGATTGCCTAGGTATTACAGATATTTGGGAGAGCTTTTAGACGATAATGTGGAACGCATTTCTTCTAACGAGCTTTCTAAAAGAATGCATGTAACAGCCTCTCAGATTAGACAGGATTTGAATAACTTCGGCGGCTTTGGTCAGCAGGGTTATGGCTATAATGTGGCATATCTGCACGACGAAATAGGTAGAATACTGGGTCTTGATACCTCACATAACATGATTATCATAGGAGCAGGTAATTTGGGACAGGCTATCGCGAATTATATGCGTTTTGATAAGCTTGGCTTTAAAATTATTGGGCTTTTTGATAATAACCCTGTGGTGATAGGAAAGGAAGTTAGGGGAATGCCTGTTATAGACACAGAGAGTCTGCCTCAGTTTTTAAGGCAGCATGATGTGGAGATAGCAGCTCTTACTATGCCTAAGCAGACAGCGAGAGCTATGGCTATTAAGCTTCACGAGCAGGGAATAAATGCGATTTGGAACTTCGCTCATGTGGACCTGGACGATATCGAAGGTCTGGTGGTGGAGAATGTACATTTGTCGGATTCACTTATGCAGCTTAGTTATAATATAGCTGGTGGGAATAAGCTATGCTAAAATTACTCGATGCGCAGGCTATGCGCGATGCAGATGAATATACGATTAACACACTTGGGATGCCCTCTATGGTTTTAATGGAGAGGGCTTCTCTTTGCGTTTACGAGGAAATAATTAAGGTCGCAGATTACACCTCGCTTATAGGTGTGCTGGCTGGGCCTGGAAACAATGGCGGTGATGCTATAGCAGTAGCCAGACTACTTACGATAAAGGGCTATAATGCGCTTCTTTACTGTCCAGTCCTCGAGGAGAAGATGTCGAAGGACGAACACCTTCAGTTTGAAATCGCAAGGAATTATGGAGTGACCTTTGTGTATGATTTAGAGGAGCTCTATGACTGTGATGTGTTGGTAGACGGACTTTTCGGCACTGGACTTGGGCGAAATATCGAGGCTCCATTCGATTCTATCATAGATTTTGTGAACACATCAGATGCCTATGTTATCTCTATCGACATACCATCAGGTCTTTCTGCCAGCAGTGGAAAGATTCGCGGCAAATGTGTCTATGCGGATAAAACTGTAGCCATTGCCTATGCGAAGATAGGCGAGATAGTGGGGCAGGGCGCGCAGTACTGCGGTGAGCTAGTGATAGCTGACATAGGTATAGATGTAGACTACATGGAGGGTTTTGAAAATAAGTACACTCTGGTGGAGGACGATATACTAAATGCCTTCTGCTTTGAGCGCGATCTGGACTCTAATAAAGCCACCTGCGGAAAGGTGCTTATCATAGCTGGAAATGACTCTATGTGCGGAGCGGCATATCTTTCAGCAAATGCTGCATTTGCTGCAGGGGCGGGTATGGTTAGGATATATACGAAGCCAGTTAATAAGGCCAGCTTAAATATGCTTTTGCCAGAGGCGATTATAGATACCTATGAAACATTTGACCAGGTGGGGCTCGAGAGACTTTTGGGCTGGGCATCCTCTGTGGTGATAGGTCCAGGCTTTGGCACGGATGAGCTCTCTGAAAAGATACTGGAATTCGTTATGTATCATGCGGATGTTCCACTCGTAATAGATGCTGACGGAATAAACATTCTTTCTAAGAATCTTTCGTGGCTGGCAAATAGAAAAGCTGCCACTATATTAACACCTCACAATGCTGAAGCGGCCAGACTTTGCGATGTGACCTATGAGAGAATGACCTTAGATGCACTTGATATTATTCCAAGGTTTGCGATTCTTTATGATGTAACCATTATTTACAAATCGCATTATTCTATCATTGCCTCAAGGGATGGCGTGTATATCGTAAATGCAGGCTCACCGGCTCTGGCGACTGCCGGTTCAGGTGATGTGCTTTCAGGCATAGTGGGGCAGCTCGCAGGAGAGTTCTTTGAATATGATGAAGGCCAGGTGGCTGCTCTTGGAGCGTATGTACATGCGAAGGCAGGCTCTATTATGGCAAATGTCCTTGGAGTAAGAGGAGTGAAGGCTTCTG
>JAZRWF010000107.1:0-16509 GCA_045599565.1 Lachnospiraceae bacterium | reverse complement strand
GAGATCATCCTGATTCCACAATGCCGGACGAGGACCTATGATGCTCATCTGTCCCACGAAAATATTAAAAATCTGCGGCAGCTCATCCAAGCTTGTCTTTCTAAGGAAGCTACCCACCTTTGTAATGTAAAGCTCTGGATTTTCAAGCATATGAGTAGGCACATCATGAGGAGTAGACATTTTCATACTTCGGTATTTGAAAATCTTAAAAAACTGTTTTTCCCCTGATTTAGAATCCTTAGCTATTCGCCTTTGACAGAAAAAAACAGGACCTGGATCATCTATTTTTATGACAACAGCCAGCAGTACCCATACCGGTAAAAGTACTAGAATACCTATGCCTGATATCACTATATCTATTAATCTTTTGAAAAAACTCTTATACATAACACATCTTTAGACCTGTGCATTTATCAGTCCTGGATCAGTATACGTAGGTACGGTCTTCTTTATGACATCCACGATATTATCATGCTCTGAGCTGACTAGAGCAGCCTCTAAGAGCTTCAGCTTCTCAGCCAATACATCCTCTGATAACGGTTCATCCTTCTCGATGAATATCATCTTATTATCTGTTTTAGAGAGCTTTTCATCATTCATAAGAAGCTCTTCATACAGCTTCTCTCCTGGGCGAAGCCCCACCTCGATTATGTCTATATCTTCGTATGGCTTATATCCTGAAAGAGTAATCATCTTCTCCGCGAGATCCAGAATCTTTACAGGATTTCCCATATCAAGCACATACAGTTCCCCGCTTTTAGCCATGGCATTGGCTTCCATCACCAGACCTACAGCCTCAGGGATGGTCATAAAATATCTAATGATGCGCTTATCTGTGATGGTAATAGGTCCACCCTTTTCTATCTGCTTCTTAAACAGCGGAATGACAGAGCCATTCGACCCTAACACATTTCCAAAACGCACTGCCGTAAAGCAGGTTTTAGAAGTCTGATTCTTACTGAGAACCACCATCTCGCATAGTCTCTTGGATGCTCCCATGATATTCGTAGGGTTTACAGCCTTATCCGTGCTGATGAGCAGAAAACGCTCCACTCCATACTTATCTGACAAATCGGCTACATTCTTCGTTCCGAACACATTATTCTTAATGGCTTCTGAACCGGAAAATTCCATAAGCGGCACATGCTTATGTGCAGCCGCATGAAATACTACCTCAGGTCTGTATTTTTGGAAAATTTCCTCCATACGCGCCATATCTCTGACGCTGGCAATCTCTGTGACCAGATTCAAACTGTCCCCATATAGAGCCATAAGCTCCTGCTGAAGCTCGTATGTAGTATTTTCATAGATATCTAAAATAATCAGCTGCTTGACTGACAGTCTGGCCAGCTGACGGCAAATCTCACTGCCGATAGAGCCACCGCCCCCCGTCACAAGTATCTTCTTTCCTGCATAAAATGCCTTTGCACGACTGGAGTTCACATTTATAGTATTTCTAAAAAGAAGCTCCTCCACCGAAAAATCTCTGATAACAGGTCTCTCCTCTTCGTCCTTCGTCGCCTCCAATGGATAGTCATAGGTCTTCACCCTGCAGCCGGTCTGGCTATAAAGAGAGTACAGTCTTTCTTTATTTTCCTTCGTGGTATCTGGGACAGCTATGATTATCTCATGTATAGGCAGCTTTTCTAGCACCTCTAATATATGGTCATCCTCTGAGTAAATATGGATTCCATTTATGGAATAATCCACTTTATCCTTTGTTTTATCTATAAAGCAGTATGGATAATACCTGCCATTCTGAGTGTGCAAAAGCTCTTCTGCCAGCTGAACGCCCAGTGTACCAGCTCCTACTATCGCCACATTTATACGATGAATATCAGCTGCAGCATCCTTTCTCAGAAATGATCTTACTAAGCCATGAACACTCAATCTGCCGCCGCTTTGCGCCATAAGCTGGAATAAAAATCTGCTCATAAGTGTAGCTAAAAGCACCATCATCAGCATGATGACTGTGTAACTAAAGCCTATATAGACCTGTCGGAACCAATATCTTCCCGCCAGAAAAAACGCTGCACTGCCTGTACAGTCAGCGATGACCACCTTCATGTAGGTGCTGACATTCGCATATTTCCACACATAGTTATACAGTCCCATCAAAATACGGATAAGAAATACCGGAAGATACATCGCGATGAGCTTACTAGGTGAAAAAGGCCCATTTGCTAAAATAAGACTGCTGATAGATATCTTGCTAAGCACGCAAACAAAGCCATACACCGCTATGACGATGGCTATATCTGCAAGCAGCAGTAAAAATCTTCGGCTAATTAATACTTTAGGTATGTTCTTCATTTATCGGAAATCTATTTCTTTCTACATCTTTCGTGGACAGCCTAACTATGTTATTATACCAAACCCTTCCAAAATTGGATAGATGCATTTTTAACTATACTTCTTCACCACTCTAAATGCATACCACATAAAATAATATGCACTTTTAAACACTGAAAATCCCAGATACTTCCTATATATGCCCCAGGTCCAGCCAGCCGCCCTGACCTTTGTTCCACTTAGCGAATTCTGACTCACGCGATAGCGAGCCACTATATCCTGCACACCGTAAGCCTTTATTTGATTATCCCTAAGTATCGAAAGCCATGTCGCATAATCCTCATGGAACACCTTTGGCATCTCAAATGGCTTAATCCTTGTTCTATCTATCAGCACGGTAAGACAGGGAATCTGGTTTCCCTTCAATAACTCCTTGAAATCCAGCTCAGCTGGCACAATGCGGTCCTTCTTAAGGGCATTCCCGTCTTCATCCATTACCACACATGAACCATAAATAAACGGGCTTTTAGTCTCTTCCATCAGCACCAGCTGCTTGCTTAGCTTATCTGCGCACCATATATCATCGCTGTCAAGGAATGCTACATACTGACCTCTTGCTTCCTTTAGCGCCACATTTCGCGTGGCCGCCACACCCAGATTCTGCTCATTTCTTATCAGCCTTATTCGTGCATCGCCGTACTGCTGCACTATGCTTACACTCTCATCTGTCGAGCAGTCATCTACTACTACCATCTCCCAGTTCGTATATGTCTGATTCAGCACAGACTCTATGGTCTTTCCTATATACTTTTTCGCATTGTATAGCGGCGTTATTACCGACACCAGCCCTGGCTCGTATGTGCTCTTCCTCTCCATATAGTTTCCTCTTGCTCGCCCAAGACCAAAATTCGCAAAACGCGAAGTATTCTCAAAACCAAAAACCGACGTTTTATCACAGACGCCGGTAAAAAACTCAAAAAATCATCTTATTCCTCCAGCATTCCCAGCAAAGACTCCTTATCAATCTTTATACTGTCGATATTCTCGCCGGAGAGTATTTCTTCCACCAGCATCTCCTTGCTGTCCTGAATATCTTTTATGCGATTCTCTATAGTGTCATTCGCTATAAGCTGATACACATTTACCATCTGTGTCTGGCCTATTCTATGAGCTCGATCTGTTGCCTGATTTTGTGCAGCCTTGTTCCACCATGGATCGAAATGAATTACGACATCCGCCGCTGTCAGGTTAAGACCGGTACCACCAGCCTTTAAAGAAATACAAAACACCTTTGTATCATCCGTCTGAAATGCCTCTACCATGTCCATTCTTTTGGACTTCGCTACGCTTCCATCTATTCTATAGAAACTAATCTCTTCCTTCTTTAGCCTCTCGGATATTATATCCAGCATGCTGGTGTAGCTAGAAAACAGCAGCACCTTATGGCCGCCAGTCACGGCACGCTGAATCAGAACCATGCACGCCTCCAGCTTCGCACTTCCGCCTTTATAATTCTCATACAAAAGTGACGGATCACAGCAAATTTGACGCAGCTTTGTCAGCTCCGCCAAGATTTCCAGCTTATTCTTCTTGAATTCCTCCGGACTCTGCTTGCTAAGATACAGCCTAAGCCTTTGCGCGTGCGCATCGTAGAGCTTCTTTTGCTCGTCTCCCAGCTTAATTATCACGGACTCCTCTACCTTTGCCGGAAGATCTTTAAGTACATCACTCTTTAGTCGTCTTAGTATAAATGGATGCACCATCGCCTTGAGCTTAGCTGAGGCAGCCTTATCATTTGATGCCACTATAGGCTCCTCAAAAAGAGCTCTAAACCGGGTATAGCCATACAAAAAGCCCGGCATGAGATAATCAAAAATGCTCCAAAGCTCACTCAGCTTATTCTCTATCGGAGTGCCAGTCAGCGCTACCCTGAAGCCCGAATCTATCAGTCTCACAGACTGCGCCACCTGGGTGTTATGATTCTTTATATACTGTGCCTCGTCTATTATCTGATTCGCAAAATGTATGCCCTCGAACAACGCTATATCGCGCTTTAACAGATCGTATGACGTAATCCAGATATCTGCCTCTGAATTCTTATAATTCTCATAAAACTCAGCTCTTTCCTCCGGCGAACCATCTACCACCACACAGGATAGCTCCGGCGTAAATGCTTTTACCTCCTGCTCCCAGTTGTATATAAGCGACGCCGGCGCCACAATGAGCGTTCTCATATCATCAGCAGAATGTTTTTTCTCTTTTTGACCCAGCAGAAAGCATAACACCTGCAAAGTCTTTCCCAAGCCCATATCATCGGCTAAAATGCCGCCGAATCCACAGTCTTTAAGCATAGAAAGCCATTTGAAGCCCTCCACCTGATAGCTTCGAAGCACATTCTTTAGAGACTTTGGCATTTTAGCTGCCTTTCCCTGTTCGGAAATACTTGCGACCAGACTCTTATATGAATCGTCCGCCTCGACCGCCATCAGTTCTCTGCCAAGAATCTGCTCATTTAAATATATAGCCCTGTATAGCGGCAAACGCATTTTAGTCGGATCCTTCAGTCCGTGCGACTGATACAAATCCGCTATTGAGTCCCACGCTTCATTCGCACCATCCTCAAAGGATACAAATGCTCCGTTTTTCAGTCTATAGAATTTCTTTTTCCGCGAGTAAGCAGACAAAATCTCAGCCAGCTCGTCTGGAGTGAATTCATCTGTCTTTAGCGATACCTCCAGCGAAGACTGAACGACCTGAATTCCTACCGCCACGCTAGGAATGGATTTTATCTTAAGTCTTTTCAGCTTATCCGAGATAAACACTTCTCCGGTCTGTGCAAGCTTTTCAGTGCTGAACTTCAAGAATTCATACATCATCTCCTCGCTGCACTCTAAGAAAAGAGTCTTTGTCTCCTCGTCAAATGCTTCAAAAAAACATGAAATAAGTCCAGCTGCCTGCTGCTCCGCAGCCGCATTTCGAAGCGACACATCAGCTTTTGAATCATATATAGGGTATTTCTGCTCTCTTTTTTCGTAAACTGCGTAAGGCAGACAAGAAATCATATTATCGCTAGGAGCATCCAAATATATTTCTATTTTAGGATTCTCCGGCTCATACAAACTAAGCTCTGAAAACCCCTTATACTCTATATCTACTGAATCTGCTAGCTGCGGCAGCACGCCCTTACAAAACGATACTACATCACTTTCGCCGATGAAAAGTTCCTTTTTACCACGAAATGAGTTTGTCAAAATCTGCAAATACTTGCCCGCATTCTTTTCTATTCTTATTATCTTCTCTTCATCTTTTTTATAATAAGAATACTTAGCACCATCCAATAAATACTTAAGCGTATTTTCAAACGACGCTACGGCACCATACTCACGCTTTTTTATGGTAAGAGAAGGCTTATAGCTAAAGTCTTTTTCGAAAACATTGGGTTTTCCGTCTATTTCAAAGCTTTTATCAGCGACCAAATCAAAGAAACCATCCAGACTATCATCGTGAAGTGCTATAAACCTCTTGTCCTGATTCGAATAATGTCCGCCTAATAAAACCTCCGAATACGAAGTATACCCATAATACCCACTTCTAAGCTGTCTCGTTTTCCTCTCATTATATTCCTTATAAAGCTGTAAAAAGTACTCCAAAATACTATTCGAGAAGGCATCGAAAAGACCAGCAGAAAGCCTCACCTCATTTTTACCAAATGCATACACATCATTCTGCTCATACGCATTTAACAGTTCTGCTATGTCCTTCACAACATAGAGCTTATTTGAGCCAGCCTTAAGCTCGACCCATAATCTGTTTCGATCGAAATCCCAAATACCAAACAGCTTTATACTAAACTCGCCAGCCAGCACCGATGTCTGCGCTTTTTCAAATACCGGCAAAGAGTATGGCTTTGCCAAACTCATAAGCCCCTTTAGCCCGGCATCAGATTTGTGCACTGCACCTGGAACAAATGGATTCTTCACCCCTGTAGCTTTTCTTAGGAGTTTTTCCTCCTCGGTGCCGTCGAAATAATCGAGTCCCTCAGTTTTAAGCAAATATCCTCCCAAAAGACCGCGAATATGTGCACAGCTATAACAGTTTCTGGCAAAAAAATTACAGCTGCACGACGTCTTTAACACTCTGCTTCCTGTAGCATCCAGGCATATCTCAGGATTCTCTGCGCGGTTCGCATCATCCATGGTGCAAGACAGGCTCAATTCATTTTCATTCTGTTTTGTCTGGATTTTAGGCTCCGTCTCTAAGAAAAGTTTAAGACCATCCGCCAATTCCTTTGAATTGTATAATCTATATAAATCTCGTTTTTCCACTTATTCCGCAAACCCTTTGAATATACATGTATTCTCTTAGATATTATGTCCCTTTAGCCGCGCCTTCGGAAGTCGCTTACTAATAGTAGCCAGCTGTTTTTTCAATGAGTTATACGCACTTTTTGAAAAATCATACCAGCTTACCTGTTCCATTTTTCTTATCAGCTCATCCTCGTCTTTTTCCAACGATAAAAAATAAGCCATGCTGCGTATCTGCTCTAGCTGGCTTTGACTTAGGATACAGTCATCCTTCTCGAGAATTCCTTCCAGCTTATTCATTTCCGCTTTTGTAAAACAAATGCCATTTCTGGCCACATCATCGAATTCATCTTCACTCGGAATATAAAAATCGATGTCTAAATTATTACTTGCTGCTCGTATAAATTCGACATCGCCTTTTGAAATATAATCAGAAATATGAATCAGACCATCTCTGCTTTTGGTAAACCCCATGCCCACATTCGCACTCAAATCAGCCAAGCATTCCAGCCAGCTTTCTTCTGTAAATTCTTCCCCGAAACGTGCTTTATACAAAAGCTCCGCACTTGCTCGATCGCAGTAGCCATATAGATAACAGCTGACAGCCACAGCACTTGCCACCTTTAGAACCGCATAAAACGCTTCTTCTTTCCCTTCATTCAGCCAGTTTTGAAAATTCTGAGCAAATGTATTCGCTATCATAACAGTATTATCAAATTTATCTATAGCTATAATCTCAGCTGAGTAGAGGTAACGCCACTTCGACAATGTCTGTCCAATGCTCACCTGCTTTTTACCTGCGAAATGATCCCTAAACTCCAGATACTGTTCATATGTAAAATCCTTTAAAACCCATAGCAAAAACTCTCTCGAGGCAAAGCACTGGTTTATATCCTCTACTAGTTGCGCTTTTTTTCCATAAGAATACAACCCCAAATTGAGTGCAAGCATCTTTAGTTTTCCCACAGTCATGGTATTTAAATGATCCCTCGCAGAATAAAAACAATACGGATCAAGCTCTACTATATCCACACTCTCTTGTTTTCCATTCAGCGCTGCATTTATTCTTCTAAGATCAGCATTATATTCCAGCGGCATCCAGCGCCTTCCGCCCAGCTCAGCATAATCTCCGGTCTTTTCAATGGAGAAATATGCCCTATTCAGACTGGCTATACTGTCCGCACGTGCAGAAAGATTATAACCATTCACATATGTGACCTCTGGGCAGACATTTCCTGCCTCTTCGTCCACATCCTCTATCTCGATGAAATCCACGAATACCCTGCCATCCCGCAGCGGTACTGTTTTCGTAGGATTTATACTAAAATACAGCGACTCGTTCTCATTAAGTCTATCACGTACCTTTAATCGTCCACCTAAAGACACATCCTTTTGGTTTCTCCATGATCCCGAAACATCCTTAAGTCCATACGATATGCCAATTATTCTGGCAAGTTCATCTAAGTCCGTATCATAGTCCACACGTATTTCCCTGATAAGCTGCGGATTCGTTCTTTCTACAGTTGTTCTAAGTTTTAGCGCCTTCATATAATTAACAGACTATTTCCTAACTTCGACCATTCTATTTATCGCAAATCCCACGCCCATCATCATCCAAAACACAGGAGCCGTCACCATAACACTGTCGTTCGTGATACCCATTATGCAGTACCCCACGATACCCATCATCACACCAAAGCCCAGCTTATATGTAAAGCTTCCATCGCCCGCCTTACCATAAAGCTTCAGACTTCCTATCAGATATATCACCAGCACTGCCAGCACACACAGACAGCTGAGACCGCCCTGCTGCACCCACATCTGCATATACCAGTTATGCGGTCCAGTCAAAGTCTGGTCCTTCATATGGGCATTCCATTTGAACGCATAGTCATTGTTCGGGAATTCCAGTGCAAATGTATCGGCACCCGAACCCAACAGAGTATGCTTCGCGCACAGCGGCAAAGTCTTTCCCCAGATCGCACCACGATAGGTCGCCAGGCTGATTTTATTCCTAAATAACCAAAGTGGTGTCGTAACTATATCGTAGCCTATGCGGCGATCCTTAGTTACATAGTAGTATTTGCCGTCTTCAGGATTTCTGAAAAAATCTATACCGCCCATCGAATCCGGATCATTTATGTACAGGCTGGCAAAATATGGCACCTCAGCACTCACATCATCCTCGCCTGTCACGTACAGCTGCATACTAAACCAGCTGTTCTCCGCTGTATAGTAGTTTCCATTTTCATCCTTAGCCCACATAGCTGCACCGTCTTCATACAGCTCGTAGCCTACAGTCATTCTCTGACCTTTGTAGCTAATGTGCATGCCCTCTTCGTCAAATGTCATCTCCTCCAGATAACAGCTAGATGTCGATTTCAATGAATCAAATATAACGGAAATCTTTGCTCTGAAAACAAACATCACACACACAGCCGCTATCACTGCAGCCACTACGATTCCTATTGAAATCAGAGGCTTTGTCTTGGCATATTTTATGATAATAATTAGAACGAACAGTCCAGCCACACCCGCCAGCGCTACCAAAAATGACTTATTGTTCGCCTTATAGACCACATAAAACAGCCCTGCTATATCAAGAAGCCACAAAAGCTTTACCAGAATATTCTTATTCGCCACCACGAGCGCCAATGCAATAGGCACCATGAGCGTCACATACACGCCCACATAGTTCGGGTTCATGAGCGTCGAAAACACAGAGTCTGTTCCCGTCACATCGCCTAGATTTATATTTGATCTGTATTTTTCAGGAATAATGATGCTCTTGAAAAACTCATTATTAAATATGCTGTGCCCTGCCGCCTGGCTGACACCTACTGCTATCACGACAAATTCTGATGCCAGCAATGGCCACTGCAGAAGCTTTAAATCCTTCTCCTGCGAAATCACTAAAAAAGTATATACTGCCACAGAGTAATAGCAAAGAATGGACCAAATATTCTCGTAGCTGAAAAGCATTCCCTCTGCGAAGCCAAATATCGCCCACCTTGAGAATATGGTTGAAACTAGTGTCAACACAAAGCTGACAGCTAAAAAAGTATACCATTTTGTAAAAAGCTTCTTCTTGTCTGCTGGAACTTCCAGCTTTTCAAAGCTTACCATGCTGTTCATTCCAGCGAAAAGCAGCATCAGCCCCATGAATCCCACTAGGACATACATAGCCACCGCCTTGCTAAAGGTGTCCACGTCCACCATGTACTGGGTCTTCGAGAACCACTGGTATCCCGTGAGTCGCGACTGCAGAACATGCGCCTTCAGTACCGTCGGCACAAACGCAAAAGCCATCACCGGCAACAACAGATAGTTAAAACTGCTTTCCTGCTTGCTCTTTTTCTTTGTCATGATTTACTTCCCTTTTCATTAAGACATATAGTTTTATGATACTCCTTATAGTATCAAAAATCAACTCTCGCATGTGTGCCTTGGCTTGTGGTCTGGGGTGTTCTCTGCCGCCACGCATTCTCATACATTTTATATACGGCTAGCCCTGGAGTTTGGTCATATTCCGGGTGTGTGTCATATTAAGACCAAAACACGACGGACCAGAAGATGGAATAGCTACTCAGGCAACCGTATACCAGCCTTACCTTCAACCGTTGCCTTTTTCAAGCTATTTCTTGCTACAAAAGCAACCTAAACATGGTTTTTCGTGATCCCGTTGCTTTTCTCTTCATTTGAAGAAGCAAAAAGGCAACCTCGCTGAAAGTTTTCTAAGAATCCGTTGACTCCCCCTTCCTATCATGTTACAGAAAAAGCAGCCTGGATAAAAATCTGTTACAGAATTATTACAGCTATATTACAACCAAAATCCACCCCTTTCCCCTCCCCTCAAAAAAAAGAAATGAAGAAGAAGATTATGGCATTCCTTCTTGCAGCTACTATGGTTGCTGGATGTGCCACCACAGCTTCTGCAGCCGGCGTACAGCCAGTTATTAAGGCTGTAAAGGACAATAAGTCTGAAGCTACAAATGCTACCTTCAATGTAAACAAGGCTTGGAACTTTATCGGTGACACCGATGTTAACGGTTTCGCAGCAGCTTGGTCAAACCAGAAGGATGATACTTCTAAGGGTCTCGTAGCAGCTTGGAGAAATGGTTATACTCAGTCAGAGCTTACAGCTAGACAGTATAACTGGTCTACACAGTACGCTTACGGCGGAACCAGCATCCTTAACAATGTTCCAAACGAGAAGGATATCGACAATCAGTACAACAGAGGTATGTACGGTGAGTGGTATACCAATACATGGGACAAGGCTAAGAGTGCTAATGATAATATGACAGCTGCTAGCCAGGGAACTAACTCTGTAGGTCAGGATTACCTTACTTATGGTCAGTATATCTTGAATACTGCTAACCTCTTTGCAAATGTAGGTACAGCAGCTGCACCTAAGTATGAGATTAGCTCAGGCTATGCTGTTATTCTTAAGACTACTGTAGATAACATTTATAATGAGCATTATAATGCCCTTCCTACCGAGAATAAGAAGGCTGATGATGCATTCTTAAATGGTGGTCGTGGATATCTTACTACTGGTACTGTTACTCCAGCTCAGTTAGATGATGCAGTAGCATTCGTTGTACTTAACCCAGTTAAGATTACCGAGGCTAATGCAAACTATAACACAGTTGATATCGTTGATGCTCGTACCGATACAACAGCAGCAGTAAAGGCATTCTTTGCTGAAGGTCTTGCTGAGGATGGTTTCTTTGATGCATTTGTAGCAACAAGAAATGCTTCAGGTGCTAAGGAAGTTTATAAGTATGATCAGGTTTCTCCATTCGAGGCTATTGAGCTTAAGAATGTAACTAACTATAACAACTCATACATTCCATCTTACGCTAACTACAACATGGCTCAGGCTAATGATCTTTACGAAGTAATGTCAAACAAGAAGTCTATCTATGACGCAAATCTTGATGGCAAGTTCAACGATGCAAATGGTCTTCCTACTAGCGATAAGCTTGTACGTATCTGGAGATGGAAGGATATCTACTCACGTGATATCTGGACCGCTAGAAATGCACAGTGGGATGAGGCTCAGAAGGCAGTTACAGCTGCTTGGTATGCAGCTATCCGTGAGGATGTAATCAAGGCTTACAACGCAGCTAACGGTGAGCAGAAGCTCAATGATGACGCTAAGATCGGTGATATCATGTACTACGATATCGTTAAGACCTCTGGTGATTCTGGTAAGTACACTCTTATCGTAGGTGGTACAGCTAAGACTGTTACCGACCAGGCTAAGGCTGTTGTAGCTCTTCACTGGAATGGTAAGACTTGGGATAAGGTAAATGCTGAGATGCAGAGAGTAAACTTCAATGGTGGTGATGATAGCTACGGCGTACTCCTTGAGGCTAACAGCTACTCTCCATACATCATCATCGAGGTTACCGATTTAGGTACTTCAGTAGATGCTACCGCTGAGGCAGCTAAGACTCCAGAGAAGTCTGGTAAGACTGGTGTTTCTTTCCTTGGTCTTTAATTAGAACTTGGACTTAAGTACATAAAGTCAAAGATGAGAGCTGATCGAGAAATCGGTCAGCTCTTTTTAATCATCATGGTATGAAAAACGATTTATTCTATAAATAAGGGGACTATAAAATGAGTAAGAATAAGACGAAGACAAAAACTGTACCCGCAGCTTCTGGTATAAATTATATGCTTTTTCCGCTTTTTGCGTACTTTTTCGTCCCTGTAATTCTTCGAATTTATTATATCGAGGACAAACTCACACAGTTTCAGTGGTACGGTACAGAAGGACATAACCTGGACGAATTCTTCTGGGGCAAATGTATCGCCATGTACATACTTACTGGCATCATGGCTCTTATGGTTCTTTTTGCCAGCATGAATAATCTGATTGATTATACTAAATTTGATTTCCCTGAAAAAAAAGGAAAGCTTTTTGCCAAGTGGTACATTCTTCTTGCAATAAGTTTTTTGATGGCTCTCCTTTCCAGTGTGTTCTCAAAATACGCATCCTTCAGTTTTAGCTATGGAACCAGCGAGAACCGTCAGACTGTCTGGACGCTTTTGTGTTATACATTTATCGTTTTATACACATTTGCCGTGATTGAAAAAGAAAGAGACCTAAAGATGCTCCAATGGCCGCTACTTATTATGGAAGCGGTGGTTATTCTCATTGGATATACACAACATAAAGGGCTGGTAACAGAAGATTTGCCAATCATTTCCGCATTCCTGATCCCATCAAAATTTTCTTCGCAGATAACATATACCAGCATACCAGCATCTGAAGTATATTCCACATTTGGAAATCCAAACTACTTGGGAGTATTTGTGGCGCTTTGCTTACCTGTTTCAGTACTTCTTGTGTTTGCAAATAAAAATACTTTCGCAAAGATTCTTTGGATATTAGACGCTATTGGACTAACGATTCTTGATATTTGGAGCCATAATAAGACATCCATCTTTTCGCTGATGGCTGCATTTGTTGTGCTTTTAATAATTCTTTTTTGGCAGAAAAAATCCTTTTCCGGGTTTATTATTATATTGATAGGTGTTCTGACGCTTTTGACGCTCGCATATCGATTTCAGCCAAAGCTGGCTGAGGTGATTTCAAATTTGAAAGGTGGCCACAGATCGCTTATTCTCGATGACTTGTCCTTTGAGGCTGATGGTGTGCACCTGACCTACGAAGGTGTCTCGGTCACATTTGGTTATGATGTGAAGGATGGGGAGCTGATTCCATGGATTAAAGACGGTGATGGAAACTTTGTCGAGACATTTCAGACTGAGGACGGCTACACGGTATCGGCAATGGAAGAGTATCAAATGTACTCGCTGCACTATTACATTTTCGATAGCGAAAACTATCCTGATTCGCAGGTGCCATACGCTGTGGGGCTGAAAACGAACATACCAAATCTGTGGGAGGAGATACTTTTTGTCTATCACTCCATTGACCAGACTTATTATTATGTCACGCAGTCATTAAAACTCGCTACAGATAATAAATCTACGCCTTTCGTGCTCTTTGATGATCATTTGGATATTGCCACGAATCGCGGATTAATCTGGGGCAAAACGATACCTATTCTTCCCAAGTATTTTATTCTTGGCTGTGGAGCAGACTGCTTTGCCATGGGCTATCCCAACAATGATTATGCCTTTAGAATAAGGCTTGGATTCGGCGAGATAAACTATGTCGAGACAAAGGCGCACAGCTTTTACCTCCAGACCTGGGTTCAGCAGGGTGGTCTTAGCCTCATTTGTCTGCTCATAGTATTTGGGATATACATATGGGATGGACTTAGAATTTACACTAAAAAATCTGGCAACAGATTCCTTCATTGCCTTGGGCTAGGCCTTCTTCTCAGCATAATTTCATACCTTGTAATGGGTATCACTAACGACAGCAAGGTCGGTCCAGCTTCTTTGTTCTGGCTGCTATTAGGTATTGGCTTCGCTGTAAACCGTTTGGCGAAAGAAGAGGTAAAATAGATTATAACAACAGACTGATCCGCCTCCGCGGGTTGGTCTGTTTTCATGTTTTTATAACAAAAAGTCTTTTATCGATACATGTCTTCCAAAGTTACAAGTCTAACATTCCCTGCTTTTCCCTCACTTATCAGGTTCTCAGTGAATCCTCCTAGCGAAAAAATATAGTAATAGTAATGATTACCTTTGCCGAATACCACAGAATACTTTCGTAATAGTTCTAGTTCATCTATGCCTATTTTTTCGTTTTTAAACTTACATGAGCCGATGATGTATCTGGCATCATGTTCATCACTAGATACAGGAACTCCCACAATATCTATCTGCACCTCTGATTTGGTCTTTGAATCAGTCCCCCACCATTGTCCGACTTCTGCTAATGCAAACGGTAAATCATCGGCTACATTCATCAAATACTGTCGGCACATTTTTTCAAAGACAAGTCCCATATAGTCATGAAGCTTGCTCTTTACAATTATTCCGTAGTTTGCATCTATTTTGCCAGAGACAATCAATGACAAATTCCTTGGAACAAACCTATACCAAAATCGAAAGAATTCATCATCTAGTAAATAGATTGTCTTCTTCCCTGGCTTTTCAGTTATAGGTGTTTCTTTATTAATAATCCCTAATTCCATTAATACTGAAATATATTTTGTTACTAGGCTGTTTTCGACGCCCACCTTTGTCGCTATTTCATTTATCTTCGAACATCCACCGGCTATGGCTGTGATAATAGAATTATAAATCGCAGGTTCGCGAAGCTCTTGTTTGAGTAAATTTCCTGGTTCCTCGAAAAGATATGATGATGTATCAAAAAAATTTTCGACAAGAGCTGCATCCAGACTCCCATGTACATTTAGCTTATTTATATAGTGAGGCACCCCGCCTGTTATACCATACACATACGCGTTTTCCTCTGCGGATAAGCCCGGATTAAAAACCGCCGTTTCTTTATACGTCAAAGGTTCTATCTTAAACTGTGCTGTACGTCGACCGTATAACGGGCTTTCGTAGCCTAAAACCTGATTCTGCATAAAACTCATAGAGGAACCACACAGTATTAAATACAGCTTACTATCTTGCCATGCTGAATCAATCAAGTGTTGCAACTTGGAAGATATAGATTCGTCTGCCTTTGCTAGGTATGGATACTCATCTATTACAAATACGATTCGTTCGTCTTTGCTTATTCTAGTTATTTCTGAAAAAGCATCGTCAAATGTATTATACTCTGGAAATGCTTCGGCACTTGGATTCAAATAAGCATATATGGATTTAGATAATGCACTGAGATTCTCTTTTGCGGTCGCATTTAAAGCTGGAAAATGAATACATTTTTTGCTTTCACAAAATTTATTTATGAGGGCGGTCTTTCCGACTCGCCTTCGTCCATATATGACCACACATTCAAAAAAATCATTATCGTAACGCGCATTCATTTTTCGTAATTCATTTTCTCTACAATAAAAAATCATCAAACGCCTCTTTATATACTCGTAATAAACTAACTTGTGATTCACTTTATTCAGAGTATACTACACCGTTGTTACATTTAGCAATATTGAATTATCATCGTATTCTACATCACAGGAGTTAAACCCAGGCACAAAGAGGTTATTCTCATAGGAGATTAGCTTTTTCTATAATATAAAAGTATAATAAAAGCGCCCCGCAGGACGCTTTTACTTACTTTATATATGTTTTAAGGACACTTTCATTCATATCCAGCATTTTGGATGCATCTGCTAAGGACACTATTCCTTGCTTAACCATTTCAATATATGCAGCTAATCGACCTTTTTCGATACCCTTTTCGATACCTTTTTCGATACCTTTTTCGATACCCTTTTTCATACCTTCATCTCTAAGTCTTCTTGCTTCTGTATCTATAAGTGCTCCACCCATGACATCACCCACACCTTTCTGAAGCCTTTGATGCTTCTTGGTAAGTTCATTTATAACATCCTCTGAAAGCTCTATGATAGTACGCTTTTCAAAGGTATCTATTTCATTCCTGTTATCCAATTCATTTAGTCTTTCAATAATACAGCGATATTCCTGTTCAAGCTGCTTTAGGCTATCCGCATCATTTTCATATCGGTCGAACTCTGCTTCATATGTAAATATATAAAACGGTATCAGCATGTATAGCTGCTTACTAAAGATATCTTCAAGCGTATACTGAGCTATTCTTGCAATTGGGACACTATATTCAACACTTCCCCCAGGAACTTTAATCCTAACACTCATTTTTTCTGGCGTATTATTAGTACTTCTCAGGTAAAGGACAGCTGTATTAGGGAAGGTGACTTCTATTTTATCAACACCGGTTTCACCTTCATCGAGTGCTATCTGAGCATCATACTCAAACAGTCGAATCAGAATCTTACTACTGTACTTCCCGCTTTCACATTCCAAATGG
>JAZRWF010000106.1:0-17789 GCA_045599565.1 Lachnospiraceae bacterium | reverse complement strand
GCGCTCAGAGAAGAATATAAGGATATAGTACCTATCATAGATATGGCAGTTGAGCTTACACATTTGCTGAAGGAAAAGAGAATGGAAAGAGGAGCCATAGAGTTCGATTTCCCTGAGATGCATATAGTGGTAAATGAAGCGGGAAATGTTACATCTCTTGCTCCGTATGAGCGAGGCGAAGGACAAAAGCTCATAGAGGAGTTTATGCTCGCTGCTAATGAAACTGTGGCAAAGCATTTTTCGGAAGCAGGAATACCTTTCCTATATCGAATTCATGAGCGTCCAGGTGAGGAAAAGCTTACTAAGCTTAAACATTTTGCATGGAAGTTTGGCTTTAATATAAATGGTGACTATAAAACCATAGAACCAAAGGAAGTGGCGAAATTTGTCGAGGATGTATCTAAATCCGATGCAAAGGATTTACTTACAAAGATGGCGCTTCGCTCTATGTCGCAGGCCAGATACTGCGAGGATAATGAGGGGCACTTTGGTATAGCAGCTAAATACTACTGTCATTTCACTTCACCTATTAGACGTTATCCAGACTTGCAGATTCATCGAATCATTAAGGATACCCTAAGAGGTCGAATGACAGCAGAAAAAAAGGAGCATTACAGAGGTCTTCTTCCTATGATAGCAGAGTCTTCCAGCCGATATGAAAGACGCGCGGTGGACTGTGAGCGAGATGTGGACAAGCTTTTTATGGTAAGATACATGGAGCAGTTCGTAGGTGAAACATTTGACGGTGTGATAGGCTCTGTCACAGAGTGGGGACTATATGTAGAGCTTGAAAATGGAGTAGAGGGTCTGGTACATATTTCTACACTTTTGGATGATATGTATAACTTTGATCCGGAAAACTATGAGCTATGTGGCGCGAGATTCAACAGACACTTTGCGATAGGTGACAAGGTGAAGGTAGTTCTTGAGTCCACAGATGAAATCAAGAGATATATAAATTTGGAGTTGGAAGAATTTTATGGCAAAAGAGGGAAAAAAGCTCGTCGCTAACAATAAAAAAGCTTATCATGAGTACTTTTTAGAGGAAACCTATGAGGCCGGTATCGCTCTTGTGGGTACAGAGGTTAAAAGCCTAAGACAGGGAAGATGCTCTATTAAGGAAGCCTTTATCAGAATAGATGACGGTGAGTGCTATATTTATCAAATGCATATTCCGCCTTATGAAAAGGGTAATATTTTCAACAGAGATCCGCTTCGTCCTAGAAAGCTGCTTTTGCATAAGCAGGAGATAAACAGGCTTTTGGGCAAATCTACCGAAAAGGGCTATACCCTGGTGCCTGTAGAGGTTTATTTTAAGGATGGCAGAGTAAAGCTTGAGATAGCTCTGGCAAAGGGTAAGAAGCTCTATGATAAGAGAGAGGCCAGCGCTAAAAAGGATATGAAGCGTGAGCTGGAAAGAGATTTTAAGGTTAGTCATTTGTAGGAGTTATTATGCGTTTTCCTAAATCCTTACAGAAAAATGGAACGATTGGTTTTATAGCACCTAGCTTTGGCTGTGGCTCAGGTGTTTACAAGGCATGCTTTGACAAGGCTTTGGAGTACTTTAATGCTTTGGGCTATAAAACAAAAGAGGGTCCTAATACCAGAGCTGAAATAGGGGTAGGAAAAAGCAATACAGCCTTAAATTGTGCAAATGAGATAAATGATTTTTTTACATCAGATAAAGCGGATGTAATCATTAGCTGCGGTGGCGGTGAGACTATGTGCGAGGATTTATCGTATGTAGATTTTAAGGCTATATCAAAGGCTGAGCCAAAGTGGTTCATGGGATATTCTGACAATACTAATCTTACCTTTACGCTTACCACACTCTGTGACATGGCATCCATTTATGGCTCGTGTGCTCCGAGCTTTGGTGCGTCTAAGCTTCACGGCATTCATGAAATGTGCCTGGATATTCTTACTGGAAGGTCATACAGCGTGCATGGCTTCGACAGGTGGGAATTAGAGTCGCTTAAGGATGAAAGTAACCCTTTTGCACCATATAATCTGACGGAGGAAACCAGACTGCAGCTAAGCTCTTCTAAGGTCGAGTTTTCAGGCAGGCTTTTGGGAGGCTGTCTTGACTGTTTGATTACTCTATGCGGAACCCGGTTTGATAGGGTTAAGGAGTTTAATGAGCGATATAAAGAGGATGGTGTCATCTGGTTTTTAGAAGCCTGCGATCTTAATCCGATGAGAATGAGATGTGCCATGTGGCAGCTAAAGGAAGCTGGCTGGTTTAATAATGCAAAAGGCTTTATCATAGGTCGTCCGAGACTTATGGACAGTGAGTCCTGGGGCGGAATGAATCATCTAAATGCTGTGTCCGAGGTCATAGATGAGCTTGGAGTGCCTTATGTAATGGATGTTGACTTAGGACATTTGCCGCCAGCTATGCCGCTTATCTGTGGAAGCTTAGCGTCAGTTTTGGCTAAGGGAAATGATATTAGAATTGATATGGAGTGTCGATGAGCGAGAAGGAATCTATTGTATTACCTAAAAAGATTTGGGATTTGCCGCCTGTTCAGTGGGTAAATGAAAATAATCTTTTGGGAAAATATTTTAATATGTTTCTTAATGACATTACCTTCAGAGGCAGATTGAATCTTTTGCAGGGAATGGGTGCGAATTTTGTGGTAGCAGTCTATAAAATCGTGATGTCAGTCATATATGGCTCTGTATGGTTTCTAACTGTAGGTGTATACTACTTTGCACTTCTTATTATCAGAGGTCTTTTGGTAAGGGAGTCAAAGAGAGCCTCAGCGATAAAGGGGAATTTACATGAGAGACAGATGGTCGAATGGATTAGCTACCAAAGATGCGGTATTTTAATGCTGTTTTTAAATGGTATTATAGCGACCATGGTTTTGTTTATCGCATTTGGCGGACAGAGCTTTTATTATCCAGGACATACGATATATATATTTGCGATTATTCTTTTCTATAACCTATACTGGTCTACTAACAGTCTGCTTAAGACCAGACATTTTGGCTATCCATCCTTAATGGCGACAAAGGCAGTTAACTTTTGTGGTGCTATGATGGGAACATACGCGCTTATAGCAGCCATAGCAGCCAGAGTGGAGGATGGCTTTTTCCTACAGGGAACAGGCTTTGTTATAGCTCTTGGCATGGTGATGACTGTCCTAGAGATGGCGATGGCTCTATTTATGGTAATTAATGGAACAGCCAAGAGAGTGCGTTTGTCGAAGAAGGTCACACATTAGGCTAAAGAAAAATAAGCTTGACATGATATTCATCACATGTTATCATGTCATTCGTCTGGGGGCGTAGCTCAGCTGGGAGAGCACCTGCCTTGCAAGCAGGGGGTCAAGAGTTCGATTCTCTCCGTCTCCACTTTAAAGATCTCGTTTGAGGTCTTTTTTTTTGCCTTTTTTACGTTACAAAGCTTTGAGCCTGGAACAGGCGTGATTGCGAATGTAAGCGTGGAGGACTGTGAATAGTAACAAGTAGTAACGAATAGTAACATTTTGTACACATCTATATCTTGACACAAAAAATCTTAAGCTTTATAATGCACAATATATTGTGTGATAAAAGGCGAAGTAGTCTATATCGTGTAAATATAAAATCTTAATTATATTATGGGGGAAACCATGGTACACATTATAAAAAAAGATGGTGCATTAGAGGCATTTGACGTTCAGAAGGTAGTAAATGCTGTTAATAAATCTGCTACGAGAGTGCTGATTAAATTTACTCCTGAGGAGGAAAGATTTATCTGTCAGTTCGTGGAGGAGCGTGTGGCAGCGCTTGGGCTTACTGATATTCCCATTGCACAGATGCACAATATCGTGGAGGGTGCCCTCGAGAGAGTTAATCCTGCTGTAGCTAAAAGCTATAGAGATTATAGAAACTATAAGCAGGATTTCGTTCAGATGATGGATGAGGTCTATAAGAAGAGCCAGTCTATCATGTACATCGGTGATAAGGAGAATTCTAACACTGATTCTGCTCTTGTTTCTACTAAGAGATCTCTGGTGTTTAATGAGTTTAACAGAGAGCTTTATAAGAAGTTCTTTCTAACTACTGAGGAGATTCAGGCCATTAGAGATGGCTATATTTATATTCATGACATGTCTGCCAGACGTGATACTATGAACTGCTGTCTATTCGATGTGGCAGGGGTATTATCCGGTGGCTTTGAGATGGGTAACATCTGGTATAACGAGCCTAAGTCTTTGGATGTAGCCTTTGATGTAATAGGTGATATAGTACTTAGTGCTGCTTCTCAGCAGTACGGCGGCTTTACTGTTCCTTCAGTAGACCTTATATTGGAAAAGTATGCAGAGCTTTCATATACAAAGTATATGAAGAAATATACAGATCTTGGAATAGATGAAAAGAGAGCTGAGGAGGAGACCTTAAAGGATATCGAAAGAGACTTTGAACAGGGCTTCCAGGGCTGGGAGTACAAGTTTAATACTGTGGCTTCTTCTCGTGGCGATTATCCATTTATAACAGTATCTTTAGGTACAGGAACTGGTCGTTTTGCGCGTATGGCTTCTATCGTTTGCCTTCGTGTAAGAGGTATCGGACAGGGAAGACCTGGCTTTAAGAAGCCTGTATTGTTCCCTAAGGTAGTATTCCTTTATGATAAGAATCTTCATGGACCTGGAAAGCCTCTTGAGGATATCTTCGAGGCTGGTGTGGACTGCTCTATGAAGACTATGTACCCTGACTGGCTTTCATTGACAGGAGAGGGATATGTAGCAGATATCTATAAGAAGTATGGAAAGGCTATTAGCCCTATGGGCTGTCGTGCATTCCTTAGCCCATGGTTTGAGCGCGGTGGAATGCATCCTGCCGATGAGAATGATGAGCCGATATTCGTTGGAAGATTTAATATCGGTGCAGTCAGCCTGCATCTGCCGATGATACTGGCTAAGGCTAGACATGAGTCAAGAGATTTCTATGAGGTACTTGATTATTATCTTGAGCTTATAAGACAGCTTCATATTAGAACATACGCATATTTAGGTGAAATGCGTGCATCTACGAATCCACTCGCATACTGTGAGGGCGGATTTTATGGTGGCCATCTTAAGTATAATGAGAAGATTAAGCCTCTTCTTAAGGCTGCTACAGCCAGCTTTGGCATCACTGCATTTAATGAGCTTCAGGAGCTTTATAATGGAAAGTCACTGGTGGAGGACGGCCAGTTTGCTATCGATGTACTGACTCATATAAATGAAAAGGTAAATGAGTTTAAGGAAGCTGACGGAAATCTTTATGCTATATATGGTACGCCTGCTGAGAACCTCTGTGGTCTTCAGGTAAAGCAGTTTAGAGAGAAGTATGGCATTATTGAAAATGTTTCTGATAGGGAGTATGTTTCGAATTCCTTCCACTGCCATGTATCTGAGGATATAACACCTATTCAGAAGCAGGACTGCGAGGGAAGATTCTGGAATCTTTCAAATGGTGGAAAGATTCAGTATGTAAGATATCCTATAAACTATAACAAGGAGGCTGTAAAGAGCCTGATTAACAGAGCTATGGATTTGGGATATTACGAGGGAGTTAATCTTTCACTTGCTTATTGTGATGACTGCGGTCATCAGGAGCTTGAGATGGATGTATGTCCAGCTTGTGGCTCTAAGAATCTTACTAAAATAGACAGAATGAACGGTTATCTTAGCTATAGTAGGGTAAAGGGAGATACCAGACTGAATGCCGCTAAGATGGCCGAGATATCAGAGAGGAAGAGCATGTAATGAAATATCATAATATCACAAAGGATGACATGCTCAATGGAGATGGACTTCGCGTGGTACTTTGGGTGGCAGGCTGCTCACATCATTGCCCAGAGTGCCAGAATCCCATCACCTGGGATCCAGAGGATGGCCTTGAGTTCGATGAGGCTGCGAAGGCTGAGATATTTGCTGAGCTAGAGCACAGCTATATATCTGGAATTACCTTCTCTGGTGGAGACCCTCTATATGTGGGGAACAGGGATGCTGTGACCGCCTTTGCCAAGGAGGTAAAGGAAAAGTACCCTAATAAGACTATATGGCTTTATTCAGGCTATGAATATGAGCAGGTTTGGGAGCTGCCTATCATGCAGTATGTGGATGTCATGGTGGACGGAAGATACGTTAAGGAGCTTCGTGACACTCAGGCGCATTGGAAGGGCTCTACGAACCAAAAGGTTATAGATGTAGTTAAAACTCGTGCAACAGGAGATATAGTTTTACATGAAGATTAGTATAAAAAAGCTTACAGAGACAGCCATCATTCCTACCCGCGGTTCAAATGAGGCGGCTGGTCTTGATTTACATGCAGATATAGATAGTGATTTAGTGATAGCTCCTGGTGATACTAAGCTTATACACATAGGTGTTTCTATGGCTATTCCAGATGGCTACTTCGGCGGAGTGTATGCCAGATCAGGACTCTCTACCAAGGAGGGGCTTCGTCCAGCGAACTGCGTAGGCGTAATAGACTCTGATTACAGAGGTGAGATTATGGTACCTATCCATAATGATTCTGCTATGGAGCGTATCATTACACCTCATCAGAAGATTGCACAGATGGTTATACAGCCATATTTGGCAGTTGAGTTCGAAGAGACTGATACATTAGATGACACCAGCCGTGGTGAGGCTGGTTTTGGTTCCACAGGAAAGCATTAAGGATTTATTTTATGGCAAAAAATTCTAGTTCATATGATGCAGGCTCGATAGCAGTCCTTGAGGGTCTGGAGGCTGTCAGAGTACGTCCTGGTATGTACATTGGCTCTACCAGTACTAAGGGTCTGAATCATTTGATTTATGAGATAGTAGATAATTCGGTGGATGAGCATTTGGCGGGACAGTGTGACCACATTTGGGTTACATTGGAGGCTGATGGCTCAGCTACTATAGAGGATAATGGTCGTGGAATTCCAGTGGGTATGCACGCTAAGGGCATACCTGCTGTTCGTCTTGTTTTTACGACACTTCATGCCGGCGGAAAGTTTGATGATTCTGTATATAAGACTTCCGGCGGCCTTCATGGCGTGGGTTCATCGGTCGTAAATGCGCTCTCCACCTACCTCGATGTTCTGGTTTCGACTGACGGATATGTTCACCATGACAGATATGAAAGAGGTGTGCCAGTGGTAGACCTTGTGGATGGACTGCTTCCAAAGCTTAATAAAACCACGAAGCATGGAACAAAGGTTAACTTCCTCCCGGATGATACTATCTTTGATAAGGTGCGCTTTAAGGAGGATGACATAATGAGCCGCCTTCATGAGACGGCTTATCTTAATCCAGGACTTACAATAGACTTCTGTGATAAGCGAGAGGCAGAGCCTGTCTATGTTACATACCATGAGCCTAGTGGTATAAGGGGCTTTGTGGAGGAGATAAATAAGAATTCTGAAGCTGTTTCACCTGTTATTTATTTTACTGGTACAGCAGATGGTATATCTGTAGAGGGAGCTTTTCAGTACTGTAATGAATTCCATGAGAATATCCTGGGTTTTTGTAATAATATTTACAATGCTGAGGGTGGTACACACATTACAGGCTTTAAGACGACACTCACTACAGTTATAAATAACTATGCCAGAGAATTAGGCATCCTGAAGGATAAGGATGTGAATTTTACTGGAGCAGATGTCAGAAATGGTATCACAGCAGTGGTTTCCATAAAGCATCCAGACCCTAGATTCGAGGGTCAGACGAAGACGAAGCTGGATAACCCAGATGCGCAGAAGGCCTGCGCAAAGGTTACGCAGGATGAGATAGTTCTTTTCTTTGATAGAAACCTTGAAACCCTTAAGGCTGTTATAAGCTGTGCTGAAAAGGCAGCTAAGATCAGAAAGGGAGAGGAAAAGGCTAAGACTAATCTTCTTACAAAGCAGAAGTTTTCATTTGATCAGAATGGAAAGCTGGCTAACTGCGAAAGCCGCGAGGCTGAGAAGTGCGAGATTTTCATAGTAGAGGGTGATTCGGCAGGCGGCTCAGCTAAGACTGCCAGAAACCGTATGTATCAGGCTATTATGCCAATACGTGGAAAGATTTTAAATGTAGAGAAGGCTAGTATAGATAAGGTGCTGGCAAACGCCGAGATAAAGACCATGATAAATGCCTTTGGATGTGGTTTCTCTGAGGGCTATGGAAATGACTTTGACATCACAAAGCTTCGCTATGACAAGATTATTATCATGGCTGATGCCGATGTGGATGGCGCACATATTTCGACACTGCTTTTGACCTTGTTCTATAGATTCATGCCAGATCTTATTTTAGAGGGCCATGTGTATATTGCTATGCCGCCTCTTTATAAGGTTATGCCTTCTAAGGGTAAGGAGGAGTATCTCTATGATGATGCTGCTCTTGAAAAGTATAGAAAGAAGCATACATCGCCTTTTACCCTGCAGCGTTACAAGGGACTCGGTGAGATGGACGCAGAGCAGCTTTGGGAGACCACTATGGATCCTGAGCGCAGAGTGATGCGTCGTGTGGAGATAGAGGACGGCCGTATGGCTGATGAGATGACAGCTCTTCTGATGGGAACCGATGTAGGTCCTAGACGTGATTTTATTTATAATCATGCAAATGAAGCAGTTTTAGACGTATAAGAGGTTTTATAAATGGCTGATAAGCTGATTCAAACAGAATACTCGGAAATAATGCAAAAGTCCTTCCTGGACTATTCGATGTCTGTCATTATAGCCAGAGCTTTGCCGGATGTACGCGATGGACTTAAGCCAGTTCAAAGACGTACTTTATATGATATGTATGAGCTTGGCATTAGATATGACAGACCTTACCGTAAGTGTGCCCGTATAGTAGGTGATACGATGGGTAAATACCATCCACATGGCGATTCGTCTATCTACGAGGCCTTGGTGGTAATGAGTCAGGACTTTAAGAAAGGACTGCCATTAGTAGATGGTCATGGTAACTTTGGCTCGATAGAGGGTGATGGTGCTGCTGCCATGCGTTACACTGAGGCAAGGCTTGCCCGCATAGCGCAGGAGGCATACCTTAGTGATCTAGACAAGGATGTGGTGGACTTTGTTCCAAACTTTGATGAGACAGAAAAGGAGCCATCAGTTCTTCCAGTACGTGTTCCTAACCTCCTCATAAATGGCGCAGAGGGTATCGCGGTAGGTATGGCGACCTCCATTCCTCCCCATAATTTCGGAGAGGTTATAGATGGCGTTATAGCTTATATTAAGAATCCAGATATTAACACGAAGGAGATGATGGAAATCATCCCTGGTCCTGATTTTCCTACAGGCGGAATAGTGACGAATAAGGATGAGCTTCTTAGTATTTATTCTACTGGTGTAGGTAAGATAAAGGTTCGTGGAAAGGCTATAGTAGAAAAGCTCAAGGGCGGTAAGGAACAGATAGTAGTAACTGAGATTCCTTATCCTATGATAGGTGCGAATATCGGAAAGTTTTTAAATGATGTCTATGCGCTGGTGGAGACTAAGAAGACTAACGACATCGTAGATATTTCGAATCAGTCTTCCAAGGAAGGCATTCGTATCGTTATAGAGCTTCGAAAGGGAGCAAATGCTGACGAGGTTCTTAATCTTTTGTATAAAAAGACAAGGCTTGAGGATACATTTGGTGTGAATATGCTCGCTGTAGCGGATTCTAAGCCAGAGACCTTAGGTCTGGTTCCTATCATCAGGCATCATGTAAACTTCCAGTATGAGGTAAACACCAGAAAGTTTACGAATCTTCTTTCAAAGGAAGAGGGCAGAAAGGAAGTCTTCGAAGGTCTCATAAAAGCCTGTGACTGTATAGACCTCATCATAGAGATTCTGCGTGGCTCTAAATCGAGAGACCAGGTTAAGAAGTGTCTCGTAGAGGGTGTGACTGATGGCATAAAGTTTAAGTCTGCTCAGTCGAAAAAGGATGCCGCAGAGCTTAAGTTTAGTGAAAAGCAGGCTGATGCTATCCTTGATATGCGTTTATATAAGCTCATTGGCTTAGAGATAGATGCACTTATGAAGGATTATAAGGAGACCTGCGAGAAGATAAAGAAGTATACAGAGCTTCTTTCCTCTAAGGCTGCCATGGCAAAGCACATCATAGCAGAGCTTAACGATTTTAAGAAGCTTTATACTAGAGAGCGCCGTACTGTCATAGATAATGTGGAGGAGGCTGTCTACGAAGAAAAGCCTGTAGAGGTGGTGGATGTAGCTGTTCTTATCGACAGATTTGGATATGCCAGAACTGTGGATATGGCGACCTATACTAGAAATGAAGAGGCTGCCAAGGCGGAGAATAAATACATCATATTTACGAAGAATGTAGATAAGATAGTACTCTTTACCGACAAAGGTGATGCACATTATATAAAGGTTATGGATATGCCTGGCGGACGCTTCAAGGATAAAGGTCAGCCACTTGATAACCTTTCAAATTTTGACAGTGGTAAGGAGCAGATAGTAAGCGTTATTCCTATGGCAGAGCTAATTACTTCTAAGCTCATGTTTGTAAGCTCTGGCTCATGGTCAAAGGTAGTGGAAGGCCAAGAATTTGACGTTGGAAGACGCACTATAGCAGCCACGAAGCTTAATGATGGTGAAACGCTGGTATTGGCAGCTGTTTTATCTGAGAATATGACCTTAACCTATCAGTCTGCTAAGAATATGTTCCTTCGTATAGATGCAGCTGAGATTCCAGATAAGAAGAAAACAGCGGTCGGAGTAAGAGGTATGAAGCTTTCGGACAAGGATTATCTGGTGGCAGCTTATCTTTTAGCTGAGGGTGAGCAAAAGGATGTAGAGTTAGGTGATCGAACTGTTTCTATTAACAGGCTGCATACAGCTGGACGAGATGGTAAGGGCGTGAAGAAATAGAGGTGATCGACTTCATGGATCAGAACAAAATAAAAGAGGGCGTTAGGCTTATTCTCGAAGGTATCGGCGAGGACGTAAACCGAGAGGGCTTGCTAGAGACGCCAGATCGAGTAGCCAGAATGTACGCTGAGATAACAGCTGGCTATGATGAGAAAAGTCAGGTTCATTTAAGCAGAACCTTTGAATCAGAGGCTCATGGAATGGTTATAGAGAAAGATATAGCCTTCTATTCTATGTGTGAGCACCATATGATGCCTTTCTTTGGAAAGGTACATATAGCTTATATTCCAAATGGTCGTGTGGTGGGACTGTCGAAGCTGGCACGCACTGTGGAGGTGTATGCTAAAAGACTTCAGATTCAGGAGCAGCTAGGTGAGCAGATTTGTAATGCACTTTTTACAGAGCTTTCTTGTGAAGGTGCGGCAGTGCTTATCGAGGCTGAGCATACCTGCATGACTATGCGAGGTATAAAAAAGCCTGGCTCTAAGACCATTACTTTGGCTACCGCTGGAGTATTTGACGATGAAAAAGAGCTTGTAGATCGTTTTATTTCACTCACTAAATAAATATGACTAACATTTTTTTCAAGGATTTAGAGGTCTATGGCTATCTGGGTGTGTACGACTTTGAACAAAGAGATGGTCAGAGATTTATAGTAAACTTTGAGGGCAGGTATGATGATTCGCTGGCTCCGAAGTCAGATGAGCTAAGCGCTGCTGTAGACTATACTGCTGTGGCTGCTCTTATAGAGAATTACTTTAAGAAAAGCAAAAGGGCGCTTCTTGAAATAGCGGTAAAGGAGCTTTTAGATGAGATATTCATTAGCTTTCCGCTCCTTAGTGAGGCGTCACTTAAAATAGAAAAGCCTGATGCTAAGGTCGATATGTCCTTTTCTTCCTTCGGCGTTTGTGAAAGTCGAAGAATTGAAAGAGTGGCTCTATCACTTGGCTCTAATATGGGTGATAAGGAAGGCTATCTAAATAATGCCATAGCTGCCATAAAGGCGAATAAGGCTATTAGAAATGTAAAGGTCTCTTCGTTTATTATTACGAAGCCCTATGGTGGAGTCGAGCAGGATGATTTTTTAAATTGTGCTGTTACCTTTGATACATGGCTGACTCCTAGAGAACTGTTTATCTTTACCGCAGCTTTAGAGGAAGCGGCTAATAGAGAGAGGCTTGTTCACTGGGGTCCTAGAACCTTGGATGTAGATATTCTACTGTTTGGATTAAACGTAGTTTCAGACGATGATCTTTGCATACCGCATGTCGATATGATAAATCGTGGATTTGTGATAGAACCGCTAAAGGAGATAGCTCCATATATGGTTCATCCGCTAATTAATAAACGCATTTGTGAGATAAAGGATTATGTATAAAAATATATTCTTAGATATGGATGGCACTGTGATAGACAGCCGTGAGGGTGTCTGGTTTGGCATAAAGCATGCCATGAAGACAGTGGGCTATGAGGAGCCAGGGTTAGATAAGCTTTCAAAGTGCATCGGACCGCCTTTTTCATATTCATTTCCTAATATACTAAATATAAAACCAGAGGACACTGACGCTGTATTTAGAGAGTATAAGAAAATATACAACGAAGGTGTTATGTTTCAGTGCAAGATATATGATGGCGTGGCAGATTTTCTTAAGCGTATGTCTTCACATGGATATTCCATCAGCCTTTGTTCGTCTAAGAATGAAGAGGCCTGCAGAGCTATCCTGGAAAAGTATGATGTAGCTCAGTATTTTGTGGAAATCGGCGGTGCCGATCAGTCAAAGGGAATAGATACGAAGATAGATGTCATAAACGAGCTTTACAGAAGGGCACCTTGGACTAAAAAGGAAGACACTGTTCTTATAGGTGACACTAGATTTGATGTAGAGGGAGCCCTAAGCGGCGGTATAGACTGCATAGGCATTACCTACGGCTTTGGAACGAGAGAAGAGCTTCTCACAGCCGGCGCTAAAATGGTATTCGATAAACTGGAAGAGGTGGCAGATTACATTGAAGGAAAGATCGATTAGTTCGTATATCGCCTTAATAATACCTGTTTTGGTTTATTATCTGTTCTACAATATTTGTGCTGCACTTTTAATAAGCATTATGCCGCCTGAGCTCGGACAGCTTTGGCCGCTTACGATTTCAGGGTTTCTGACGCTTATTATAATATATTCTATGTTTAGGCAGCTGCCTGTCGGACAGACTAAGATATTCCTGTTTGATAAAGAAAGCCTAAAAGGGGATATTATTTACGTACTTTTGGGACTGGCGTTTTGCCTTATACTAAATGTGATGCTGACCCAGTCTGGCTTTGTATTATATACCAGCGAAGGCTTTGCTTCAGTGAATGAGACCTTAAACGATGGTTCAATGTTTATAAAAGTACTTGGAACAGTCATTGTAATTCCCATACTTGAAGAAATCCTATTTCGTGGTATAATAGTAGGACAGCTTAAAAATTATAAAACCAATGCTGCGATAACAATAGTTGTATCAGCGTTGGCTTTTGGTGCGTCTCACCATAATATAGTTCAGTTTGTTTTCGCGTTTTTGTGTGGATGTGTTCTGGCATATATATACTATAAGAGAGGCCGGCTTTGGATGCCAATATTTACACATGCACTAGCGAATCTTATTTCAATAATATTTTTTTAGACAGTTATTCGAGGTTTATATGAAAAATACTAAATCTGAAAAAACTAATAATGCAAAGGGACATGGCCTTTACTTTGCTTGGATAGGGCTGCTTCTTCTTGGAACAGTCGGTTCGCTTGGACTTTTGGGTATCTCATATCCTGATACCTATATCGTGTATGCTATATGCGCAGTGGCTATTATAAGTGGTATAGCCTTTATGATAGGCTACTTTAAGGGCGAGTTTTTTAAGAATATGCACAATGCTGATTATGCACTTGGACTTCTCCTTATCGTTTTAGGACTGGTTTTTGGAGTTCAGCCAGAGCTCTTGGCGCCTATACTTCCTGTCATATATGGCTTCGTGGAGCTTTATCTTGGCGCTTATGTTTTACAGGCATCTTTGGCTTCTAGAAGACTTTACTGTGCGAACTATGGACTTACATTTTTATATTCGCTGCCAGCCTTGGCATGCAGCCTTTATACCTTAGTTTTCAAAAGCTTTTCAGAATACTATGATGTAAATCTGTATTATGGACTTATGTGTGTAAGTGCTGGCTTGGCATTTTTAGCTATATTTAATTACTGGATAGCAGTTCTTAGATATCCTGCTAACAGTAAGAAGGTTATGGATAAGAAGATAACTGCTGCACAGCTTCTTTTGGAGTCACAGCCTAAGGAGAGCCTAGATATAAAGGTAAGCGGTAAAGCTAAGCGTGCTGAAAAGAAGGTTAAAAAGCAGGAAGAAAAAGAGGCTAAGAAGGCTGCTAAGCTGATAGAAAAAAATGAAAAAGAAGCTGCTAAGGCTGAGACAAAAGCAAAAAAACAGGAACAAAAGGCTGAGCCAGTAGCTGCTTCTAGTGAGGATATCTTCGAGGAGGATGACCTTCCTGTTAAAAAGGCTGAGGAGGTTAAGCCTTCAGAGGAAAAGAGTGAAGATATCTTCGTGGATGAGGATAAGACAGAGGATAATGATAAGGTTATCCCTATACAAAAGAGTGCATCAAATGCGTAAGCATTTTTGAATAAGCAAAAAATTATATTACATACAGGAGGAACTAAAATGAAATTAGTACCATTGTCAGACAGAGTAGTCTTAAAGCAGTGTGAAGCAGAAGAGACCACTAAGAGCGGTATTATCCTTGCATCAGCTGCACAGGAGAAGCCACAGCAGGCTGTTGTTATCGCTGTAGGACCAGGTGGAGTAGTAGATGGCAAAGAGGTTACTATGCAGGTAAAGGAAGGCCAGAAGGTTATTTACTCTAAGTATGCTGGAACAGAGGTTAAGCTGGACGGCGAGGAGTATATTATCGTTCGTCAGAATGATATTTTGGCTGTAGTTAAATAAAAAGGAGTAATTATAATGGCTAAGGAACTTAAGTATAATACAGAAGCCAGAGCTGCTTTAGAGGCTGGCGTAGATAAGCTTGCAAATACTGTAAGAGTAACACTTGGACCTAAGGGTCGTAATGTAGTATTAGCTAAGAGCTATGGTGCACCACTTATCACAAATGATGGTGTTACTATCGCAAAGGAAATCGAGCTTGAGGATGCATTTGAGAATATGGGTGCACAGCTCGTTAAGGAAGTAGCTACCAAGACTAACGATGTAGCTGGTGATGGTACCACTACCGCTACTGTTTTGGCACAGGCTATGATCAAGGAAGGAATGAAGAACCTCGCAGCAGGTGCTAATCCTATCGTTCTTCGTCGCGGTATGAAGAAGGCTGTAGATGAGGCTGTAGCAGCTCTTTCATCTATGTCAAAGAAGGTTTCGTCTAAGGATCAGATTACTCGTGTAGCTGCTATCTCTGCTGGTGATGATGAAGTAGGTGCTATGGTAGCTGATGCTATGGATAAGGTTTCTAAAGATGGTGTTATCTCTATCGAAGAGTCAAAGACCATGTTAACAGAGCTTGATTTAGTAGAAGGTATGCAGTTTGACCGTGGATATATCTCAGCTTACATGGCTACAGATATGGATAAGATGGAAGCTGTTTTAGATGATCCATACATTCTTATCACTGACAAGAAGATCTCTAACATTCAGGAGATTCTTCCTATCCTTGAGCAGATCGTTCAGTCTGGTTCTAGACTTCTTATCATCGCTGAGGATGTAGAGGGTGAGGCTCTTACCACTCTTATTCTTAATAAGCTTCGCGGAACCTTTAATGTAGTAGCTGTTAAGGCTCCAGGATACGGTGACCGTCGTAAGGAGATGCTTCAGGATATCGCTATCTTAACAGGTGGTCAGGTTATCTCTGAGGAGGTAGGTCTTGAGCTTAAGGAGGCAGATATCACTCTTCTTGGACGTGCTAAGTCAGTAAAGGTTTCTAAGGAGAATACCGTTATCGTAGATGGCGCTGGTAAGAAGGCTGACATAAAGAATCGTGTAGCTCAGATTAAGTCTCAGATCGAGAAGACTACCTCTGATTTCGACAAGGAAAAGCTTCAGGAGCGTCTTGCAAAGCTCGCTGGTGGAGTAGCTGTTATTCGTGTAGGTGCCGCTACTGAGACAGAGATGAAGGAAGCTAAGCTTCGCATGGAGGATGCATTAAATGCTACTCGTGCTGCTGTAGAGGAGGGTATCATCGCAGGTGGTGGTTCTGCTTACATTCACGCAGCCAAGAAGGTTGAGAAGCTTGCCAATACTCTTTCTGGAGATGAGAAGACTGGTGCTAATGTTATTCTTAAGGCACTTGAGGCACCTCTTTACTATATCGCTGACAATGCTGGTTTAGAGGGTTCAGTTATTATTAATAAGGTTAAGGAAGCTAAGGCTGGCTTTGGCTTCGATGCTTATAATGAGGAATATGTAGATATGGTAGCTGCTGGTATTCTTGATCCAGTTAAGGTTACCAGAAGTGCTCTTCAGAATGCATGCTCTGTAGCTAGCACATTACTTACCACTGAGGCTGTAGTAGCTGACATTAAGGAGGATACTCCTGCTATGCCTGCTGGCGGCGCTGGTATGGGTGGTATGTACTAGTCGCAGGGATGGTCGCGAAGCGACGGGTGCCCCTGCGACAGTCATAGGGGTGGTCACCGAAGGTGACAGGTTCCCTATGACATTGTAGAAAACACGACGTAGGAGTGTTTTCTCTGTGTATAGTACACATGTTATTAGGAGAGAATAAATGAGTGTATGCGTATTGACAGATTCCAATAGTGGTATATCTGCGACAGAAGCTTTTGCCAATGATGTCTATGTGATGCCAATGCCTTTTTATATAAATGGTGAAATGCACAAAGAGGGTATAGACTTAGACCAGGATGGCTTTTATAAGGAACTAGAAAAGGGTGTAGATATTTCTACGAGTATGCCTAGTGTAGGTGATCTTTTTGAGGTCTGGGATGGACTTTTAGAGAAATATGATCAGGTGCTTTATATCCCTATGTCATCTGGATTATCGTCATCCTGTGCGACAGCTACATCCTTTGCAGTGGAGGATTATCCAGGCAAGGTTATAGTTTGTGACCTTCAGCGTATCTCTATTACTCAAAAGCAGGCGACCTATGAGGCTAAGGCTTTAGCTGATAAGGGGCTTTCTGCTGAGGAGATAAAGGATCAGCTCATGGCTATCAAGAAGGACAGCTATATCTATATCATGGTAGACACACTGGAGTATCTTAAGAAGGGTGGAAGACTTACACCAGCAGTAGCTGCGATAGGTTCACTTCTAAAGATTAAGCCTGTTCTTAAAATCTATGGTGAAAAGCTGGACACCTTTGCAAAGGGGCGTACAGTTAAGCAGTGTAAGCAGATTATGATAGATGCTATTATATCTGATTTGCATAATAAGCTCGGTGATCCATCAGCAGATGAAGTCACTGTAGCTATAGCGCATACGAATAATTACGAAGCAGCACTCGAGTTTAAAAAAGAGGTGGAGGAAGCTGTCGGAATGCCATGTAAGTGGGTAGATCCATTATCGCTTTCTGTTTCATGCCACATCGGACCTGGAGCCTTAGCTGTGGGCGTAACGAAAAACTTAAAATAAACTACTTAAAGAGCACATCTTCGGATGGGCTCTTTATTTATCTACGCGGAAATGAGGTGAGTACTATTTCTTCGCGAGTGATCTTGCAGCATTATTTCTCTAACACTTATGTTTGCTTCATGTGGTCGCCCCAACGCCACCCGTCTCGGCGACGCCATCCAACGCCTTCGGCATTGGATAATCCCGTCCAGGCGCGTTGGGGCTCAAAATTACATCCATGTAATTTTGCCCACATTCAGCTGCACATTTCGTGAAGAGAAATATATGCTTCGATCAAGTCGCTCAGATTTAGTACTCACCTCATTTCCGCT
>JAZRWF010000105.1:0-59781 GCA_045599565.1 Lachnospiraceae bacterium | reverse complement strand
AGCTCTCCGGATGAACAGCTGTAGCGTCCAAAGGATTCTTTCCGCCTCTTATGCGAAGGAAGCCTGCACATTGCTCGTACGCCTTTGGTCCGAGCTTAGGCACCTTCTTAAGCTCACTTCTGCTCTTAAATGAGCCATTCTCTTCGCGATAATCCACTATATTCTTAGCCAAAGTTTTATTAATTCCAGATACATATGAAAGCAGCGGAACTGATGCTGTATTAAGATCTACACCGACCTTATTTACACAATCCTCCACCACACCGCTAAGGGCGCCCTCGAGCTTCTTCTGATTCATATCATGCTGATACTGACCTACGCCAAGAGCCTTAGGCTCTATCTTCACCAGCTCTGAAAGAGGATCCTGAAGACGTCTTGCCATAGAGGTGGCTGACCTTTGTCCCACATCAAAGTTAGGAAACTCCTCCGTCGCCAGCTTCGAAGCCGAATAAACTGAAGCACCTGCTTCGTTTACGATCACATATTCCACCTTCTTTGGCAGAGTTTTTAGCATATCTGCTATAATCTGTTCTGATTCACGTGAAGCTGTACCGTTTCCGAGCGAAATCAAGGAAATATCATACTTATCTATAAGCTTTTTAACCGTAGCCACTGACTCTGCCACCTTGTTCTGAGGTGCAGTAGGATAAATAACAGTAGTATCCAAAACCTTTCCTGTGCTGTCTACTACAGAAAGCTTACAGCCTGTTCTAAAAGCCGGATCCCAGCCAAGAACTGTACGGCCTGCGATAGGAGGCTGCATAAGAAGCTGGGTAAGATTAGAACCAAATACCTTGATAGCTCCATCCTCAGCATTTTCAGTAAGCCAGGTTCTAATTTCGTTTTCTATGGATGGTGCTATTAGTCTCTTATATGAGTCGGCTATCGCACTTTCAAGCGCAGGACGTACATAGCTCGTAGCCTTAGGTGATATAACCTGTGAATTCAGATAACGAATGATATCATCTACCGGAGCCTCTATGCTTACTGTAAGAGCCTTCTCAGCCTCTCCACGATTAAGTGCTAAAACTCTGTGCCCAACAGTCTTATTTATAGGCTCTGAGTACTCAAAATACTGGCGGTATACAGATTCTTCTGGCTGTGTTCCCTTCTCCTTAGATGAGATAATACCTGATTTGATAGTATTCTCTCTGATCCAAGTGCGATACTCAGCATTATCACTCACCATCTCTGCTATTATATCACTCGCTCCATCTATGGCAGCCTGAGCAGATTCCACACCCTTTTCAGAATCGATATACTTTGCCGCCTCTTCTGTTAAATCGTGATTTAACATACCGAGTATCATAATGTTAGCAAGAGGCTCCAGCCCCTTCTCTTTAGCTATAGATGCTCTGGTTTTTTTCTTTTGCTTATATGGGCGATAAAGATCCTCGACAGCCACTAAAGTAGTCGCAGAAAGAATAGCTGCCTTTAGCTCCTCCGTTAGCTTTCCCTGCTCCTCTATCGAAGCTATAACAGTCTGCTGCCTATCAGCCAGACCTCTTAAATATTCCAGTCTCTCAGAAAGATTTCTAAGGATTTCATCATTAAGACCGCCTGTGACCTCTTTTCGATATCTCGCGATAAAAGGAATGGTATTTCCTTCGTCTATAAGCTTTATAGTGGCATCTACCTGAGTTTCTTTTACCTTAAGCTCATCAGCCAATATTTTAGTTATATTCATGTAATTCTCCGTTGTAATATATCTTTTTATTAAACTCGCCCCTTGCATTCACCTTACAGTATGTAACCTTGCCATCTTCCCACTCAAAATCTACTGTGGCATTCCCTGGCACACATACACCCTTTAGGCAGCCTTTAGTCCATTTCTTTGGACATGCAGGAAGAAGCATTATCTTATCATCATCTGATGCAATAAGCATTCTAAGTACACCAGCTGTCACGCCGAAATTACCATCTATCTGAAATGGAGGATGCTTGTCAAAGAGGTTATTATAAAGAGAGTTTTTCATCATCTTTAAAATGCTTTGATAAGCATTCTCACCATCCCTCAAGGATGCATAGTGGTTTATTATCCATGCTATCGACCAGCCTGTATGCCCACCTCCATTAGAAAGACGTCTTTCAAGCGTCTTAGCTGCAGCTGATGCCAGCTCGGGAGTCTTCTCTACCGAGATTTCATTTCCAGGGAAAAGCCCATATAAATGAGAGATATGCCTATGGCCTGGATCACACTCCTCATAGTCCTCCATCCACTCCATAATGGTACCATTCTTTCCCACTCTGGTAGGCGTCAAATGTAGCGATGCTTCCCTCACTCTTTTTACCAGCGAGGCCACATCAGACTTGCTGTTTAGCTCCTCTATTCCAGCTAAATCCAAATCATAGTCCTTAAGAAGCTCATACGCATCTATCACACAGCCAAAGAAGTGCCTGAGCACCTGCGCATCCATCGTAGCTCCCAGGCAAACTGCCACAGCATCACCACTCGGAAGATAATAGCTATTTTCAGGGGAAACAGATGGATTCATGACGAGGTATTCCACTCCATCAGAAGCCTTGTATCTGCTAAGAAAATCCAGATAAAATACAGCAGCCTCCAGCATGGCTGGGTAATGCTTTTTTAATGTATCCAAATCCAATGTATACTCATAATGCCTGTACACATGCGTCGAAATCCAGGCTGGTGCCAAATTCCAATAGGTGCCTGGAATCCAAATATCCTGAGGAGCACAATCCCCATGTATATCAGTATTATGATGAGCTGTAAAGCCTCCCAATCCATACATCTGTCTAGCCACTTCTCTTCCATGCTTTCTCATGTTTTCAAGTAGCGAAAACAGCGGCTCATGACACTCACCGAGATTAGAGATTTCCACTGGCCAGTAGTTCATCTCAGTATTAATATTTATAGTATACTTACTATCCCATGGCGGCTCAAAAGAACTGTTCCAAAGTCCTTGCAGAGTGGATGCCATGGTACCCTTTCTGCTGCAGGCTATGGTAAGGTATTTTCCAAAATCTACCAGCTCCGTAAGAAGAGAAAGATCCTCCTCGCCCTCATTCAGCCTATATAATCTTTCATCTGTCGGAAGCTTTTCAAGCTCTGAATCCTCATCCCCTATACTTAGCGATAGCCTATTATACAAGGACTTATAATCTAAGCTATGTCTCTCCTTAAGCTCATCATAGCTCTTGTCAAGTGCTGTATTTAATATATCATTTAATGTGTCCAAAAGCTTGGACACAGGATAATTCACATCATCATGCCTATATGAGGTATCTGCCGAGAATACCATTACCACCTCAGAAGCATCCTCCACACATAAGCATTCGCCTAAGGTGTAAACTCTCCCTTCACCCAAGGCCTTCGCCTTAAGCATCATGGCAAAGTCCGCAGCGCCTTTTCCCATATTTCCCCAGAGTGCTATTCCGTTTTCCCCAGCTTTTCCTACACCGTCAAAGTATTTTCCCCTGCCAAGCTTCACACAAAACTTAAGCTTATTTTTTCCAATAGCTTTCATCTTGTACACCAGACAGTCCTCTGGATATGAAGCAAATATCTCGTTCTCATAGAAGGTTTCGTCTATGGTATAACTGCTATATGCAACAGCTTCTGAAAGCTCAAGCTCTCTTTTATAATCAAGCGGCACATCATCATCTTTTATCAGCTCATGCCTGATGTTAATATCACCTAAGGTCTGGTATTGTCTCATGCTCTCTGGACAGCCGCTCATTGCTTTTTCCATAAGTGTCTGCGCTTTCACCACTTCACCAGAAGCAATAAGCTCCCTTATAGCAGAAAGCTTTTCTTTTGCATCAGGATTTATTCGATTCATAGGTGAGCCAAACCAGACACTCTCCTCGTTTACCTGGAGCGTCTCGAAGTTAAAGCGCCCAAACACCATAGCGCCCAGTCTTCCATTTCCTATCGGAAGTGCCTCATTCCAATTCGAAGCCGGTCTTTTATACCACATAACTAGTCCTCATAAACTCATTTAATATACTTCTTTTTTCCACATTACCTAGATTTTAGAAGTAATATATCACTCTTCGGCTATTAATATCCTGCCTGCAGTCGCATCTATAAGCTTCTTAAACAAAGCCTCTTTCACCTCGTCCGGAACGAATAAATGTGCCACGATATCCGCTGCATAATCTATGCTACCGCTGCTTTCATCCACACCCATCTCACGAAGAATATATTGAACCTTCCCCCAGTCGTTATAGCTGCAGGTAAAGGAGTAATCCGCTCCTATTATAGGCTCATACAGCTCACACTCTTCCAAGGCTAACTGCAAGGCACCCTGGTAGGCCCTTACAAGCCCTCCAGTGCCAAGAAGAACTCCACCGAAGTATCTGGTAACCACTACCACCACTCCCACGATTCCTCTGCCATTTAGAACATCTAACATCGGACGCCCCGCTGTACCAGATGGCTCCCCATCGTCCGAGCTTCTCTGGCTGCCATCCGGCAGAATCACAGCGGTGCAATTATGCCTTGCATCATAATGTTTTTTCTTTATAGACGCGATAAAGGCGGAGGCATCTGCCTCCGTCTCTATCGGTTCTACATACGCTATAAATCTTGATTTCTTTTCAACAAGCTCCGCACTGGAGCCCTTTATAACTATCATAGTTTTTATTTTATGCTAAGTATTTTGCAACACCAGAAGCCAAAAGCTCCTTCTTTGCCTCGGCCTCCTTAATGTCAGCTCCCTTTGTGGTGAAGTAGGTCTTAATCTTTGGCTCTGTTCCAGAAGGACGAACTACTACTGTACTGCCATCCTCGAGGTCATAGATCAAAACATTCGCTGAAGGAAGACCTGTCTTAGCTGTATCCTTATAATCTGTAACAGCACATACCTTTATTCCAGCAAAGTCAGCAGGTGCATTCTCACGGAGTGCACTCATGATAGAAGCCATCTTGTCCATACCGCTAAGACCTGGGAACTCAAAGCTGTCTACCTTGTTAAGATATCTGCCATACTGCTTGTAAATTTCCTCCATACGAGCCTTGAGAGAGCTTCCGATAGAACGATAATAAGCAGCCATCTCACAGATGAGCATAGATGCGATAACAGCATCCTTATCTCTTACATATGGGCCTGCAAGATATCCATAGCTCTCCTCGAAACCGAAGATAAATCTGTCTACCTCTCCGGCAGCCTCGAGATTAGCGATCTGGTCACCTATCCACTTAAATCCTGTGAGAACGCTGCGCATCTCTACACCGTAGTTCTGTGCCACCTTATCTGCCAGTGGTGTAGAAACGATAGACTTAACAGCTACAGGATTCTTTGGCATAGTGCCCTTTTCGATACGTCCTGCTGCGATATAATCCATAAGAAGTACGCCTACTTCGTTTCCAGTTACGAGTTCAAAGCTTCCATCTGGACACTTCATTGCGATACCTACTCTGTCTGCGTCTGGGTCTGTAGCCAGCATGAGGTCTGCATCCAGACTCTTAGCGAGCTCAAGTCCCTTTTCAAGTGCAGCGTAAATCTCTGGGTTTGGATAGCTGCAGGTAGTGAAGTAACCATTTGGATACTCCTGCTCTGGAACGATGGTGATATCCTTGATACCGATATCAGAAAGAACCTGTGTAACAGGCACTAAACCAGAACCATTAAGTGGGCTGTAAACCAGCTTAAGGCCAGCTGTAGCGCAAAGACCTGGACGAACCTGGCGATCCTCGATAGCAGCATAAAATGCTTTCTTGCAATCGTCTCCTACGAACTTGATAAGTCCATCCTCTACGCCCTGTGCAAAGCTTACATACTTAGCGCCAGTCAAAACATCTGTCTTCTGAATTTCCTCATAAACGATAGCAGCTGCGTCATCAGTCATCTGGCATCCATCTGGACCGTATGCCTTGTATCCATTGTACTTAGCTGGATTGTGTGAAGCAGTCACCATAATACCAGCATTGCAGTTATAATATCTGGTTGCAAATGAAAGCGCTGGAACAGGCATAAGTGCATCATAGATACGAACCTTGATTCCATTAGCAGCCAGAACACCTGCAGCAGTCTTAGCAAACACATCAGACTTAATACGGCTATCATAGCTTATAGCTACTGTCTGATTTCCACCCTGTGTCTTTACCCAGTTTGCAAGGCCCTGTGTAGCCTGACGAACTACATAAATATTCATACGGTTAGTTCCTGCACCTAAAACTCCACGAAGACCAGCTGTACCAAAGCTTAATGCTACTGCAAATCTGTCCTTGATTTCCTCGTCATTACCAGCGATTTTATCAAGCTCTGCCCCCAAATCTGCATCCTCTAAAGATGCACTAGCCCAACGCTTATACTCTTCATTGTACATAATTTATCCCTCCTTTACTCCTCGTTTTAAACCTCAAACATAAGATCCCCATACGAAGGCATTGGCCATACCTCCTTATCCACGAGCATCTCCAGTCTGTCTATAGGAGTACGTAGCGCCTCCATAGCTGGACATACTTCATCATGGATATAAACAGCACGCTCTCTGCCCTGCGGCTTCGCAGCAGATACAGCTATCACCTCATTCAGCTTAGCTAAAGCTGTCTTTGTATCACGAAGCAGATCTGATATCTCATAGATAAGCTCATGCTGCGTGCTCACATCAGCCTCTGGAACAGATTCAAATATAACTTTTACTGATGAAGCCAGCTGAGTTATATACTTTATAACTGCAGGAATAATCTGCTTAGACGCGATATCGACCATAGTGAGTGCTTCGATATTCGTCTCCTTTGTATATGCCTCATAAGAAATCTCAGCACGGCTGTGAAGCTCAGCTTCTGTGAATACACCGAATCTCTCAAAAAGCTTTATAGACTTTTCAGTCACAAGAGCAGGTATCGCATCCACCATAGACTTTATCTCTGGAAGACCACGTCGCTTTGCTTCCTCTGCCCAGTCACTTGAGTAGCCGTTACCATTGAAAATAATACGCTGATGCTCTCTCATTAGGCGTGCGGTGATTTCCGCCACCTTTGCATCTACATCATCAGCCTTTTCAAGCTCATCGCACACATCAGCAAAAGCCTCTGAAATAATGGTATTTAATACAATATTAGGCTCGCCTACAGAATCTCTTGAACCTACCATTCTGAACTCAAACTTGTTTCCAGTGAATGCGAATGGAGAGGTACGGTTTCTATCTGTAGCGTCCTTTCTGATATCAGGAAGAACCTTTACACCTGTCTCAAGTGTCTCACCCTTTAGTGAGTGTGTAGCAGAGCCATCCGCTATAAGCTGATCTACCACATCCTGAAGCTGCTGTCCAAGGAATATAGAGATAACAACAGGAGGCGCCTCGTGAGCACCGAGTCTTTGCTCATTTCCCACATCGGAAGCAGATTCTCTGATAAGATCTGCATGCTTATCTACAGCAGAAAGCACACAGGCTAAAACCAAAAGAAACAGTGGGTTATCATGTGGGTTCTTTCCAGGATCGAAAAGATTTATTCCATCGTCTGTCACGATAGACCAGTTGTTATGCTTACCTGAACCAGACACGCCGGCAAATGGCTTCTCATGTAATAGACACTGAAGATTATGGTGGCCTGCCACCTTCTTCAAGGTCTCCATAATGAGCTGATTATGATCTACAGCCACATTTGCCTCTGCATATATAGGAGCAAGCTCATGCTGTGCAGGAGCCACCTCGTTATGCTGAGTCTTAGATGAAACACCCATCTTCCAAAGTACTTCATTTACTTCCTTCATGTAGGCTGCGATACGCTCTGGGATGGCACCGAAATAGTGATCATCCATCTCCTGCCCCTTAGGAGGCATAGCCCCGAATAAGGTGCGTCCTGTATATATCAAATCTTTTCTTAAAAGATACTTATCTCTGTCTATGATAAAGTACTCCTGCTCTACACCAGCAGATGGCGTTACCTTCTTAGAGGTGGTATTACCCATAAGTCTAAGAAGTCTCATCGTCTGTGTGTTCAAAGCCTCCATAGCGCGAAGCAGCGGAGTCTTCTGATCAAGCGCCTCTCCAGTATATGAACAAAAGGCTGTAGGTATGCAAAGTGTCGCACCTGCTGCATCCTGCCTTACAAAAGCAGGCGACGTGCAGTCCCATGCTGTATATCCTCTGGCTTCAAATGTAGCACGAAGTCCACCTGATGGGAATGACGATGCATCTGGCTCACCCTTTATAAGCTCCTTGCCCGAAAAGCTCATAAGCACCTTTCCAGATGGAAGTGGTGCAGAAATAAAGCTGTCATGCTTCTCAGCGGTAATACCAGTAAGTGGCTGAAACCAATGTGTATAATGTGTAGCACCCTTTTCAATAGCCCATTCCTTCATTTCATGAGCTATAACATCAGCTGTCTCGAGATCCAGCTCCCTTCCCTCTGAGATGGTCTCCTTAAGTTTTTGGTAGGTTTTCTTTGGAAGTCTTTCCTGCATAACAGCATCATTAAAAACATTCTCTCCGAAAATCTCTGCCACGTTTATATAGTCTGACATATGTTATTCCTTTTTGCGAAAAGTGCCCTCTCCTACCTACCACGTAGAAGAGGGCAAAAGTATTCTAATTTTATGCGCGGTTAGCTGATCCGAAAAGTGTAATCTTCTCACGAACAGTTTCCTTAATAGCCTCTGCACCTGGTGCAAGAAGCTTACGAGGATCAAAGCCCTTACCCTCTAAGTCCTTACCTGCCTCGATATACTTACGAGTAGCATCAGCAAATGAAAGCTGGCACTCAGTGTTTACGTTAATCTTTGCAACGCCAAGGCTGATAGCCTTCTTAATCATATCCTCTGGGATACCTGTACCACCGTGAAGAACAAGTGGCATATCACCAGTGAGCTGCTGGATAGCATCCAGTGTTTCAAAGCTAAGACCAGCCCAGTTAGCTGGATATTTACCGTGAATATTTCCGATACCAGCTGCGAGCATATCTACGCCGAGATCAGCGATAGCCTTACACTCCTTAGGATCAGCGCACTCACCCATACCTACTACGCCGTCCTCTTCTCCGCCGATAGAACCTACCTCAGCCTCGATAGACATTCCATTCTTATGAGCAGCAGCTACGAGCTCTGTAGTCTTAGCTACATTCTCATCTATAGCATAATGTGAGCCATCAAACATGATAGAAGTAAAGCCAGCCTCGATACACTTATAGCATCCGTCGTATGTACCGTGATCAAGGTGAAGAGCTACAGGAACTGTGATACCCATGCTCTTGTCCATAGCCTTTACCATAGCTGCTACAGTACCAAAGCCGGTCATGTACTTACCAGCACCCTCAGATACACCAAGGATAACTGGGCTGTTCATCTCCTGCGCTACTGCAAGAATAGACTTAGTCCACTCAAGGTTATTGATATTGAACTGACCTACTGCATAGTGACCTGCCTTAGCAGCATCAAGCATTTCTTTTGCTGAAACTAACATGTTTGAACCTCCATTCAAAAACAAATTAAATAATGTGCAATTCCCCTTAATACAAAATCACTCCTAGGTGGTTAAAAACTCACCTAAAGCGCTAACAGCCTTCTCCTGATCCTCGCCCTCAGCATCGATAGTTACCACATCTCCTGTAGAGAGAACCAAGCTCATCATCCCCATAATGCTCTTGGCGTTTACTTTGATATTATCCATCTCAAAGTAAATAGAACTCTGAAACTGATTGGCAAGCTGTACCAAATGAGCTATAGGCGTAGCTTCCATGGTACTATTCATGCGAACTGTTACTTGCTTTTGCATTAGATGCCTCCTAATAATTTTATATGAGATCATGCCGTAGGCATGCTGTCTCTAATTTCATCTGCTATCGCAGAAATCTTTTTTAATCTATGATTTATCCCACTCTTTCCAATGGGTGGATCCATTAGCTGACATAAGCTTCCAAGTGGTGTTTCCTGATGCTCCAGACGCACCATAGCGGCCTCATAAAGCGGAAGCGGCAGGCTATCCAAGCCTCTCACTCTTTCAATAAGCCTAATATCCTCTACCTGACGAAATGCGGTGCTGGTAGTCTTAGCAAGATTAGCCGTCTCACAATTCACCTGACGATTAATCTGTCCCCTCATCTCGTTAAGAATTCGCTGATTCTCAGCCTCCATCAAGGCCTTCGGCGCTTCCATAACAGCCAGTAAATCTACTATCTGCTGAGCTTCTTTTAAATATACCACAAAGTGCTCGTTCCTAACCATAACCTTTGGGCTAAGCTCAAATGCACCGATGGCTTCACACAGCTGGGCAGACTGTTCCTCTGTCTCGCACACAATCTCAAGATGATATGACTTCGACATATCATTGACAGAACCAGCCGATATAAATGCCCCTCTTATAAAGCATCTCTTACAGCAGGTCTGCTGCAAAACCAGCGGTGAAACCACATAGGTGTTTAAATCTATGCGCTCTGGCACTTCTAGGGACACTCCATCGTCTATAATAATGTTTTTGTCTACAGATGTAAAGGAGTTTCGCTTATCAGGGCCAAAGGCAGTGAGTGCACAGGCCTCTGCGATTTTACAGTGCCTCGCCTTCGGAACCACAGCTCCTAACTCCTTTTTAACCTTTGCTGAAAAAGAAATCTGCATATTACTTGCCCCTTGCAGCATCCTTCGTTATGTCTCTATTCTCCAGCTTAAGTCCTATCGTTTTATCCTGTTCTAAGGCCTGATAGGTTTTCTTTGCCATAGTGACAGATCTATGCTTTCCACCTGTGCAGCCGAACGCTATCACCAGTCTGTTCTTTCCTTCTTTTATATACTGAGGAATCAAGAACCTTATCATATCAAGGCATTTGTCGAGAAAAATTCTCGAATCAAGTGAGTTCATTACGAAATCCTCTATTTCCTGATTCATACCTGTAAGCGGACGAAGTGATAAATCATAATATGGATTCGGCATAAACCTCACATCAAGCACTATATCTGCATCGTCAGGTATACCATACTTAAATCCGAACGACATAACCGTCACAAAAAGCGATTTATAGTTCACTTCTTTTATGAAAATTTTATCCAGCTCTGCCTTAAGCTCCCTGGTCAAAAGATGCGATGTATCTATGATATAATCTGCCCGCTGCCTAAGAGGAAGCATGGCTGCTCGCTCTCTTTCTATACCAGCCATAATAGGGTCTTCACCGCTAAGAGGATGATTTCTTCTTGTCTCCTTATATCTGGTCAAAAGGATGTCATCACTTGAATCCAAAAACAGGATTTTTACATCGAATCCCTCCTGTGAGATGATATCCAACGCTCTCCAAAGCTCTTCGACAGTTTTATCACCGCCTCTGATATCTATTCCTACCAGCGTCTTGTCATCACTGCCGCCCTTTATTCGCACCAGGTCGTACAAAAGCTCCACCGGCAGATTATCTACACAGTAATAGCCTATATCCTCCATAGCCTTTAGGGCTGTGGATTTACCTGAACCTGACATTCCTGTAAGTACTACAAGACTCATAAAAATCTCACCTCTGGCTCCAGCGTAACGCCTGACATCTCATACACTCGTCTAATAACTTCGTCCTTTAATTCCATAACCTGCGCACAGCTGGCTTCGCCCAAATTTACCACAAAACCGCAATGCTTTTCTGAAATAGCGGCATCGCCTATCCTAAAGCCTCTAAGTCCTGCCTCCTCTATAAGCTTTCCAGCAAAGTTATCCTTAGGCCTCTTGAAAAAGCTGCCCGCAGATGGAAGCTCCATCGGCTGCTTTGTATTTCGCATTTCCTTAAGCTCATCCATTCTCTTAAGAATATCTTCACGATTCCCTTTCGAAAGACTAAGGTTTACACTCAAAACTACAGCTGATTCATCCATGACCCTGCTGTGTCGATAAGAAAAATCTAAGCTATCCGCTGTCCAATTTTCCACACATCCATCCTTCGTGAGAACATTTACTGATGTTATAACATTAGACATCTCTCCTCCGTAGGCTCCGGCATTCATATATGCAGCTCCGCCCACAGAGCCGGGTATTCCTGATGCAAATTCCATACCGGAAAGACCGAGATTTCCCATCATTTTGGAAAACGCCACCAAAGAAGCTCCTGCTCCCACAGACACTGATGTCCCATCTACAGACACATCTCCCATAACCTCACTCACTGAGATTACAAGGCCATCAATCCCCTCGTCCTTAACCAGAACATTGCTTCCTCTGCCTAAAATGGTATATGGAACATTTTCTTCCTTTGCCCATTTCAAAAGCTTTATAAGACCCTTTTCATCTGGCTTCGCAAAGTATCTTGCCTCTCCACCGATACGAAAGGTCGTATGCCTTTTCATAGACTCATTTTCTTTTATATTTATATCCGAAAAAATCTCTTTAGGATTAAGCATTCTTTACAAAAGCCTCATATCCAAGAAGCGCTTCATACAAATCCACCTTTGAAATAATCTCACATGGAGCATGCATTGAAAGCACAGCCACACCAGAGTCAATGACCTCCATATTGTAATTTCCAAGGATGTATGCGATAGTTCCGCCGCCACCGAAATCTACCTTCCCAAGCTCCGCTGTCTGGTAAGCTACGCCAGCATCCTCCATTATGCCTCTGACCTTACCTACGAACTCAGCACAGGTATCATTCGATGAGCTCTTTCCTCTGGCGCCAGTGTACTTGTTAAACACAAGTCCTCTGCCAAGGAATGCGCTATTCTTCTTTTCGAAGGCTTCCTTAAACTTAGGATCAAGGCCAGCCGATACATCACTTGATAAAACACTGCTGTTAGTAAGGCAGCGTCTAAGCTTAAGATCATTATAGTCAGTGAGAAGGTTTATAAGCTCAGCCACAATATTTTCAAAGAACAATGAATGCATACCTGTAGCACCTACAGAGCCTATCTCCTCTTTATCGACCAGAAGCGCACATGCTGTCTTCTTTGTAATCTCCTTTGTATTCATAAGAGCCATGAACGAAGGGTATGCACATACTCTACCGTCATGTCCATAACCCAAAATCATGGATCTGTCAAAGCCTAAATCTCTAGCCGGACCTGCAGGTACTACCTCTATCTCAGCTGAAAGGAAATCCTCCTCCTCAAAGTTATACTTATCCTTTAGGATAGCAAGAATATTCTTCTTCACAGCCTCCTTTTTTTCCTTTTCATCTTCAGAAAACAGAGGCATATTTCCAACTATAACATCGAGCTGCTCGCCCTCTATAACCTTTGCTGCCTTCTTCTCGAGCTGATCTGCGCTCAGATGAATCAAAAGATCAGAAATGCAGAATACTGGGTCCGTATCAGCCTCGCCCACATTCACCTCTATAGTGGTTCCATCAGCCTTCACTACCACACCGTGAAGTGCAAGCGGAATAGTAACCCACTGATACTTCTTTACACCACCATAGTAATGAGTGTCGAGAAGAGCAAAGTCCTCATCCTCGTACATTGGATTCTGCTTTAGGTCAAGTCTAGGCGAATCTATATGCGCACCTAAAATATTTAATCCACTCTCTATAGGCTCACTTCCGATGTTAAACATAGCGAGTTCTTTGCCCTTGTTAAGAGCATACACTCTATCGCCAGCCTTAAGCTTCTCACCGCTTGCGATGACTTCGTTTATATCTCTATAGCCAGCCTTCTTAGCCTCTCTTACAAAAAAAGCTGCACATTCTCTTTCAGTTTTATTCTCTGATAAGAAAACTCTATACTGCTCAGCAAAGTCAAACACCTTTGCCTTGTCTGAATCTGACTTATACTTTTCCCATGCGTTTTTGCGTTCCATTATATATTACTCCTATTCTGTATACGACGATACAACTCTTCTGTCGCGTTATAGCCCATCTTCTTTTGTCTGTGATTTACAGCAGCTGTCTCTACTATAACAGCCAGATTTCGACCTGGTCTGATAGGAAGACTGTGACAGGTCACATCTATGCCAAGAATGTTCATGTACTCATCGTTAAGCCCAAGACGGTCATACTCTGTATCCTTCTTCCATTCCTCAAGCTTTATGACAAGATCTATTCTCTGCTGCTCTTTAACAGACTCGATACCATAGAGAGACTTTACATCTATAATGCCAATACCTCTAAGCTCTATCAGATACTGAGTGACAGCAGGCGCACGGCCATACAATCTTTCCTGATTTGGCTTTCTAATCTCTACCACATCATCTGCTACCAGACGATGACCTCTTCTTATAAGCTCGATAGCCGCCTCAGACTTACCTATACCAGACTCACCTGTGATAAGAATTCCTTCACCATATACATCTACTAATACACCGTGAATAGATGTGTATGGAGCAAAGTCCATCGTAAGCGAATAAATAAGCTCCGCCATAAACTCTGAAGTGCCTCTGTCAGTTCCAAGAATAGGAATGCCAGCCCTGGTCGCCTCCTCCACGATGATCTGCCCAGGCTTTAAATCCCTGCAGAAAATAAGACAAGGTATCTCATAAGAAAACAGCTTTATATAGCACTCTCTGCGCTCATCCTCAGTCTTCATCTGAAGATAGGCATATTCCACCATGCCCACTACCTGAATGCGATGATTTTCAAAGTGCTCATAGAAACCATTTAGCTGAAGCGCAGGTCTGTTTACATCTGCCATCGTGACTTCTCTTTTAGTCAAATCCATCTCTGGTGTGTAATTCTTTAATTTAAATCTATCAGCTATCACGCTGATTTTCACGCCATCGTTTGCCATATACCCTCCTATATAGTCAACGTATTGATTTTAATCCATAACACCGGCTTCGGTCAATACCATTGACTTATCATTCCTCATCCTTTTTGTGGAGATAGTCATAGACAGCCTGCGCTGCCGCACTGTTCATTCCATCCACTTTAGCCAGCTCCTCCACGCTCGCTTCTCTTATTTCCTCCGCAGACTTAAAATGCATCATGATAGCCTTTCTTCTGGCTGGTCCTATGCCTGAAATATCATCCAAAAATGACTTTACCTGCGCCTGCGATCTGAGCGAACGATGATACTCTATCGCAAACCTATGAGCCTCATCCTGGAGCCTAGTTATAAGGTGAAATGCCTCACTGTGCCTGTCTATAGGAATCTCCACATTATTCACAAAAAGACCTCTGGTTCTGTGGTGATCATCCTTAACCATACCGCAAACCGGTATCGACACGCCCAGACTTTCCAGAGCCTGCAAGGCCACATTCACCTGGCCTCGTCCGCCATCCATCATAATGACATCCGGAAATCTTGAGAAGCTGTCCTCGTCACCGCTCTCCTTATTCTTTAGACCATGCGCAAAACGTCTTGTAAGCACCTCTAGCTGGCTGGCATAATCATCTGGTCCCGTGACTGATTTAATCCTGAACTTTCTATAGTCACTTCTCTTTGGCTTTCCACCCTCGAACACCACCATAGAGCCGACGGATTGGAAGCCTGATGTATTAGAAATATCAAATGCCTCCATTCGATATAGATTCGGAATGCCTATAAGCTCTGAAAGCTCCTTCATAGCACCTATAGTTCTGCCCTCTTCCTTCTTTATCTTTTCCCTATCCTGTGACAGCACCATGGCTGCATTCTTCTCAGCCAGCTCCAAAAGCTGATTCTTCGAGCCCTTCTTAGGTGTTCTTACATAAACCTTCTTGCCCTTTTTATCTGTCAGCCAGTTTTCTATCAGCTGAGTATTCGACAGGCTTTGGCGCAAATATATTTCTTTAGGAATAAATGGGGTACCTCCGTAATACTGCTTCAAAAACATTTCCATTACATCAGCCGGCTCGTCATCTACTCTTATCGTCACGAAAAAGTGCTCACGCCCCATAAGCTTTCCATCTCTGATAAAGAAGACCTGAACCACAGCATCCTCCTTATCACAGGCCATCGCCACGATATCTCTATCCTCGCCATCCAAGGTGTTGGCATTCTGTTTTAGAATGCATGTCTTTATAGCTTCTATCAAATCCCTGTACTTGGCTGCATTTTCAAAATCCATATCAGCAGAGGCCGAAAGCATCTTTGCCTCCAGCTCCTTTAACATATCCTTACAATCGCCATTTAGAAATCTAATGGCTTCTTCTATGTTAGCCCTATATTCCTCAGCGTCCACATTTCCTGTACACGGTGCCATGCAGATATTCATAGAAGCATTAAGACAAGGACGCTCCTTTCCACAATTCTCTGGAAGTTTTTTATTACAGGTTCGAGTCCTGTAAAACTTTTGAATCAAATCTATGGTCTGATTCAGTGAGCTAACACTGACATACGGTCCAAAATATTTGGAATTATTCTTTTTTATATTTCTAGTCACTAAAATCCTAGGATATGTCTCACCCAGAGTTACCTCTATATATGGATAAGTCTTATCATCTCTAAGCATGGTATTAAATTTGGGAGTATGCTCTTTTATAAGATTACACTCCAAGACCAAGGCCTCGAGCTCAGAGCTGGTGACGATGAATTCAAAATGGTCTATATTCTGAACCATTCGCTTTTTCTTCAGTCCCTCATCATGCGAGGGCTGAAAGTATTGACGCACTCTGTTTTTAAGCGACAGCGCCTTTCCCACGTATATGATGGCGTCGGACGCGTCATGCATTATGTATACACCTGGCAAATCAGGCAGCTTTGCTAAATCTTCCTCTGTAACCATATCCTTTTACTAAAAGAAGCCGTACAACAGTACGGCTCCATTATTAATCTTCAAATACATCATCCTCGCCCAGTGTGACATCCACTGTAGAACCTGGCTTAGCCGGCTCCTCAACGCCTAGAATTCTGTGGAATATCTCCATGAATTCCTTTCCTGTGATAGTTTCGTGCTCATATAAATAGCCTGAGATCTCATCTAAAGCTTCACGGTTATCTGACAGCATTTGCTTAGCATCATTATAGGCCTTAGTAATGATACCAAGCACCTCCTCATCTATCTGGCTGGCAGTCGCCTCACCGCAGGTGAGAGACGCTCTTCCCTCCAGATACTGATTCTCCACTGTAGCAAGACCCATCATACCAAATCTTTCTGACATACCAAATCTGGTCACCATATTTCGGGCGATAGAAGTAGCTCTTTCAATATCATTGGCTGCACCGGAGGTATAGCTTCCAAATACCAGCTCCTCAGCAGCACGACCACCCATGAAGGTGTTAATCTTTGCGATAAGCTCTTCCTTTGTCTCAAGGAATTTTTCCTCCTCAGGAGTCTGTAAGGTATATCCGAGTGCACCCATGGTACGAGGTACGATGGTAATCTTCTGAACTGGCTCTGAATCCTTCTGGAGCGCACTCACAAGAGCATGACCCACCTCGTGATAGCTTACGATGTGTCTCTCCTTTTCACTCATAGCGCGGTCCTTCTTTTCCTTACCGCCCACAGCCACGAGCTCAAATGCCTCAAAGAGATCCTTCTGAGACACATACTTTCTGTTAGCCTTAACCGCGATAATAGCAGCCTCATTAATAATATTCGCAAGATCAGAACCCACAAGACCAGCAGATGCCAGTGCCAGAGCCTCCAAGTCCACTGTCTCGTCCATAGAAACGTCCTTGGCATGAACCTTCAAAGTCTCCAAACGACCCTTCTGATCAGGTCTATCTACTATAATACGTCTGTCGAAACGTCCTGGACGAAGAAGCGCCTTATCCAAAACCTCAGGTCTATTCGTAGCAGCCAGCACGAGAAGACCCTTAGAGGTATCGAAGCCATCCATTTCAGCCAAAAGCTGATTCAGGGTCTGCTCACGCTCATCGTTTCCACCGCCAAATCGGGAATCACGACTCTTACCGATAGCATCTATCTCATCTATAAAAATAATACAAGGAGCCTGCTTATCAGCCTCTTTGAAAAGGTCTCGCACACGAGATGCACCCACACCTACGAACATCTCCACGAAGTCTGAACCAGCCAATGAGAAGAATGGAACTCCTGCCTCACCAGCTACTGCCTTTGCAAGAAGGGTCTTACCTGTACCAGGAGGTCCTACTAAAAGTGCTCCCTTTGGCAGCTTCGCACCTATAGCTGTATACTTTCCAGGATTATGTAAGAAATCTACTACCTCCTGAAGGCTTTCCTTTGCCTCATCCTGTCCTGCTACATCAGCAAATGTAACGCCAGTCTTCTTTTCCACATACACCTTGGCATTGGATTTTCCAACCGAAAGGCCACCGCCCATACGTCTCATTAAAAATCCAAAGAATACCCAAAGCAGCACAAGTGGAACTATAAAGCTAAGTATATTATAAATAATACTGCCCGCTGCGCTGGCTGTAGAAACAGAGATTTCCACCCCATGCTCCTTCAAAAGCGGAATCATGTCATCATCATTTATATAGGCTACATAATAGACTGAGTTCGCTCTGCCTGAGCCTGCGAGCAGGGAATATCTATTAATCGCAGCATCATAGTTCGTCGCAGAAAATGTAGAGTTTTCCTTAAGGGTAATCTTAGCCTTATTCGAGGTAAACTCCGCAGCCTTTACCTGATCTGTTTCGACCAACTCCAAAAACTGTGAATAGGTAATCTCATTCTCATTTCCGCTGGCTGAAGCATACATAAAGAAGGTCAGCATCATAGCGAGCATAGCCATCACAAGAAGTATAAACCAAGGCTGTCTGCCCTTAGGAGACTGATTATCTCCACCTTTGTTTTCTCTATTGTCATCGTCCAAAAAAGACATATAATCCCTCCTATAGGTTCTGGTTACACGATTTTCAACGTGTTCTAGCATAAATAAAAAGAGTCAAAATGCATTATACCACATTTCGACTCTAAATTTCTAGTGATGTATTTCATTACTGCTTACTATCCATCATGTCTCCACCTGAGGACATAACATTATTATAGTAGGTGGCAACAGCTCTTTGACTCTGCTTCACACTGCGAATATCTTTTCTGATATCAGAAAACTTGGCCTTTGCAAGCTCTTTATTTCTTGCCTCCTGTGCCTGCACACGGGCTGAGAGGCTAGTAACCTCTCTAATATGCTGCTGCATTCGCTCTATCTGAATGGCATAGGCTGCTCTGTTAGCTGATATTTCAGGCTCTACAGCATTAAAGGCCTGTTCAAAGCCATCATCCAGCCTAGAAAGTCTTTCTATAAGCTCTTCCTTATCAGCTATAGTCTCGTCCAGTTCCTCAGGGGTCATGCCTTCCTTTTTAAACAATTCCTCCTGATCCTTACACTTTAGCAAGATAAGCTTAAGAATCTCTTCCTTTTCCGCAAGAGCATCCACTAGCAGATTTACATATCCTGCGACTGATCCTTTCATGAAGCTATAGACCTCGAACCCTGGGCACCAGCAAGTCTCATTACTTCCTTCCAGGTATCACGCATAACTCTAAGCTGCTTCAATGCCTCCTCGAGTTCTGCGACATCCTTGTGAAGATTAGCACGAATGAGCACATCTGTAATATAGTTATATACATTCTCAAAATCTTTAGCTACTGGGTACTTATCATTCAAAGAATACTTAAGCTCATCTACGATTCTCTGAGCCTTCATAATATTCGTATGTGCCTTCTCTATCTCCTTTTTCTCTATAGCCACCTCTGCAATATTACAGAATTTGATAGCTCCCTCATAAAGCATAAGGGTAAGCTCTGCTGGAGAAGCTGTGAGAATCTTATTCTTTGCGTACTGATCATATCCGTTTCCTGGTAACATATTCGTAATCTCCTTAATGTAAATTTTCTATTACATTCCACCGCCCATGCCGGCAAGTGCATTTGTACTGCTCTGAAGCTTTGCAAGTGCTTTTTCCATCGCACCGAACTGCTTGTAATACTTATCCTCTTCATCAGCTATTCTGATATCCCACTTCTTAAGACTAGACTCATACTTAGTAACCTGAGTCTTCATCTCTTTATCATTGTAGATAGAAAACCTTGATCTAAGCTCTGTAGACTTCATCTTATTGTCAAGGTCAGTGTAAAGTCCCTTGAACACCTGAGATAAAAGATCTGTGACCATACCTGGATCTTTAGCTATGGCACTCTTTAGCTTATCAGTATTTGAACCTGTGGTAGCATCATCCTCATCGCCATCGATATGGTAAGCATACTGCTCATTCTTATCAGCATTCAAATAACCCAAGGTGTGAATTCCGAGTGAAGAAAGAGCCATCGTCTTTCCATTTACCTGATAGGTCTTCATCATGGCAGTGGACATAGTAGTTATCAGATCACCCATGTTAGAATCTCTTCTAAACATAGCGTCCTTAACCTTGGATTCCCACTTTTCAACTTCCTTATCGCTCATCTCCTCTTTTTCTTCATCTGTAAGAGGTTCAAAGCCTTTGGCTGCATCAGCATTGTATAACTTTGCCATTTCATTTATGATTTCGTTATACTGCTTCAGCACATTTTTAACTGTATCGAAAATACCGTTTACATCGGTATCTGTGTTAATCTGAAGTTCTTCGCCTTCTGCTGTAAGTCCAGTAGCCTGAATAGTAAGACCATTGACTGAGAAGCTGTTAGTATTAGACTCAAACTCCGCACCATTTAACACGATTTTACCGTTCTGACCATCGATTTTAATGGCATTACCTGAGACAGAAGGATTTTCAGCATTTACGATATCTTTAGCGTACTGAATATCATCATAGTAACGCTGAGCCAGCTTATCTATATCCTCATCTGAATATGAGCTAAGGTTCTTTACGTTCCCAAACTCAGCATGACTTTCCATAGCTGACTGTGCAGAATCCACATTTGCCTGAAGTCTAGCTATTTCATTCTGCGATTCATCATCATTCTCATTTCGAGCGATGATTTCTTTTGCATCATTATATTTTGATAGAAAATCGGCTTTTTCTTCTTCTGTAAGTATTCCGTTTTCTGATTGAGCAAAGTATTCGTCTATATTTTTCTTGGCATCCTTGTACTTATCCTGCTCTTCCTTAAGTGCAAGCTGTGCATCGGTTAGTGTTTGAGCTGCCGATTTAGCAGCCAAAGCCTTTGATTTAAGGTCATCCAGAGTGTCTGTCTTAGCTGCCATAGCAGTATAATCAGCCTTATTAACAGCTCCACCAGCCTGCAATCCTAATTTGCTAAGCGCATCATTGCTGCTTCCTGAAGTACCTGAAAGAGTAAAATCAAACTTAGCTCCGCTATCCTGAGCTGCCACAAAAAATCTGTGTGAATCCTTATCGAAATTAGCCTTCACCCCTGCGTCACTGAACTTCTTAGCCAGCGAATCCATCGTATCTGATGAGCTATAGCTTATACTCTTTTCCTCGCCACCTACAGTGAGCTTAAAGGTTCCGTCGCCCTCGATACCCAAATCAGAAAGCTTTGTCGAACCAGAAGTACTATCCGCAAGCTTTCCGCCTGTAAGATACGCTGACTTAGCCATCTGTGTAACCTTCAACGTCTGGGTTCCATTTATCGCATTATCACTAGCTGTGATAGTAGCCTTAGACGGATCTGAAACAGTCGTCTTCTTCTTAGCATATGCTGTAGAAAATCTGAGCTTACCTATATCGCTGTGAAGCTTTTTCATCTTAGTGTTAAGCTCTTTCCAACTGTCCTGCTTCCACTCCAGCAAAGTCTTTGCCTTCGTATCACTATCCTTCTTTTTCTTAAGACCCGCTGTAAGCTGGGTGATAATGGCCTCAGTATCAAGACCAGAATTCATTCCTGTTATTCTAATAGGCATACTAACTACCTCTTTTCATCTACCATTATTCCAGCGAGTTCCCAAACCTTAGCTATCATATCCAAGGTCTGCTCTGCAGGAAATTCTTTTACAACCTTCTTCGATTCCTTGTCGACCATCTTTATGGTAACGCGATTAGTGTCATCATGTATTCCAAAAACTGCCTCCATAGACTCTGTAGAGGAATTTAGCTTCTTTACTGCCTCCGCTATAGAATTCTTAGAAGCCTCGCCCTTTTCTTCCTTCTCAGAAGTTCCAAACTCATATGGCTTCTTCTCTTCGATAACCATATCTGTCTGAGGATTCTGCTCCACTTTTACCTGTGGTGCGCCCTCACTAGCTGCTACCGGAGCACTTCCCTGTACGCCATAGCCTGCATTTACACTATTTACACTTGAAATATCCATAACTAAACACCTCCATATGAATAGTAACGTCTCATTTATACCTACTATATCGACTCTATATAAAAAAAGTTTAGTGTCACGATAAAAAAAACCGCCAAAAGCTAAGACCTTCTGGCGGACTACATTTACAACAAAGACTTCAACATATCAAGGTTATCAATATTAAGCGCAGACTTATTCTCTGCCTGAATCTGATCATATATCTCCTGTCTGTATACAGATACCTCACGAGGAGCTGCTATGCCAAGCTTAACCTGATCTCCATGCACCTCGATAACAGTAACCTGAATATTATTGTTAATCATGATAGATTCGCCCACTTTACGACTAAGCGCTAACATACTATCTGCCTCCTTCCTTATGAAGTGCCTCATAGATAGGGAACCTCATATCTTCATCTTTATCCACTATAAGCTGGCTTCCTAAGCATGTATCTGTATTTATAATGATAGGTGCCTTTAAATTTATAGTCGCCTTCTTTGGATCATCAGCTGGTACGCGCACTGTGGTAAGAACATAGGTGTTTTCATCTGTAAGCTCACCAAGTGGAGTCAAGAGTTCATCATTGATAACCGGATTATACTCTGGAACCACCACATTAGGCATCATAACAGGCATGGCAAAGTCAGTCTCATCCAAAGACTGAAGCCACATAATGTTGCCCTTTTCCTCCTTATCAGAGTCAAAAATCAAAGTATACTTCTTCATGTCAGGAAAACCAATAAGTCCTCCTACAAGAACGATAATCTTCTCATCAGCTACCTCTATCTCGCCGAAAAGTCTAGTCTTAACTTTCATCGAACTCCCCTCCTAATACATTAAATATAATTCAACAGTGTATTCTGGCCTAACTTACTAGCAGCAGTAAGTGAAGCCTGATATGCTGTATATGCTGCAGTGTAGTCGATCATGATGTCACTTAAATTTACATCATCATTCTGTGACTGAAGTGAAATGATAGTCTCCTTCTGATCTGACATACGTGTCTGAGTCATAGCAAGTGAATCACCCGCGCAGCCTAGCTTTGTAACACCAAGGTTTACCTTTGCTAAATACTCGTCCACCTTACCTATTTCGGTAGAAAAGAGCTTTTGCATGTCATCGTCAGCAAAATCTGCTTCCTTCTGCGCAGCCTCCAGCCATCCTTGGAGTTTTTTCTGTGAATCAGCATCTGAATACTGACTCTCTTTCATCATACTATTTATCTCATTTATCTTATCATGAGCCTTTATAGATCTCGAAACACAGGAAATCATCTCACCCACGTCTCTTTGAATATTCTGGTCGAATACATCCACTGCCTCAGTGTTTATAGTAAGAAGCTGATTCGCAGCCACTGTATACTGAATCTCCTGACGCTTAAGACCTCCATCATCCTCATAACGCTGATACTTGGTCTTAGTATCATTTATGGTCGATTCACAATCGAAATAGTATTCTGGTCTGAGCTCACCTACATTAAAGCCAGTCTTTTCATATTCGATAGTTACATCCGCCTTCGTATTTCGAATATTATCTGATACATTCTTACCAAAGATCAGTTCTCCAGTTTCCTTTATGTAAATGACTTCGTCATCACCTACTTCTTTTATTCCGCCTTTATCAGCCGCCCAGGCATCCTGGCTTGCGTATGTAGTAACAGTCTTTGTATCGTCCCCTATTTTTACCTCAGATGCCGCTGTACCTTCTGACATCAAATCAGCCTCTGTATAAGCAAGTCTCATTCGATAATACTGTGTCATGACAGTATCTGAGGGTGGATCACTTATGCCCGCTTTAGTGGAAGGTACTACCACATCACCTGTATAATATCTATACTCCTCCATTTCATCCCAAGAGAGCTTTTCGGTAATGTCATACTTTATATCCTTAGCTTCCGTTGGATCTGAGAACACTACCTCCTTATCAGTCCTAAAGCCAGAGAATACTGTACGTCCTGCATAGTCAGAGTTTCCTTCGTTGTAAACCTGAGACTGAAGTGCAGAAAGCTGTGTTAGAATAGTATTTCTATCATCCTGCGTAAGGGTATCTGTAGCACCATTTACACAGTTAGTACGAATATCTGTAAACACGTTCACCATATTAGCAAGCGCGGTCTCAGTGACATCCAGCCATGACTTTGCATCAGGTATATTCTTATCATAGTACTGCTGTGCCTTTGACAGCGCAGTTCCGAGTCTAAGCGATCTAACTGCGATGACAGGATCATCAGAAGGTCTGTTAATCTTCTTCTGAGTGGTCATCTGATTATTTCTATCGTTTACCAAAACCTTTGTGCCATTAATATTTATGGATGCTACATCCATTATCATATTATTCGTAACACGCATAAATTATACCCCCGTGTTTAATATCAATCTATCATATATTTCGGTAAAAACTGAAATAGCTTTAGAGGCAAGGTTGTATGCGTTTTGAAATTTTATCAAATCAAGTGCTTCCTCGTCCTGATCTACACCGCTGATAGACTGTCTCTGCTGGCTTATAGCAGATTTTATATTGGTATAATTATCAGTAAATACCTTACATTCCTGTGCATCCACAGTCACATCCGCATATATACACTGAAGGAATGTGTTTCCGCCGCCGCCTCTAAAGAGGACTTTGTCGTTTTCCAGACTAAGCATATCGTCGATAAGCTTATGTGCATCCACGCCCTCGTCATAAATACCCTTCATTACAGTGGCGAGCTTTCTAGGATCGTGCACAGTAGCGTCTGCCACTCTAATACTGGATGCTGTCAGTCTGTAATATGTATCGGAGGTAGAATTTAAATCTATTCTGTTATCAACATCTTCTGCAAAACCAAATTCCGCTTTGGCAGGTCTGTCATAAGCCACGAAAAAGGATTCCATATCATTGCCATACAGATCCTGACCTTGATTTTGCATGTCATTAAAGGCTTCTGCAAAGTTACGCAAGAAAAGATTCATCTGTGACTGATAATAAGGTATACCCATAAAATCAATCGAATCACCTACATCCAGTGTTCTTCCTACAAATGAGGTCTGAATAGCTGGATCTATGATATTTTTCATGTTAAATGTAATTTCGGTTATCTCGCCTTTATCATCAGTTTTAAACTCAAAACCGTCATAGGCCAGCTCATAAGCGTTAACCATAACCATACCCTTATCCGGCATGTTAAGCTCATTTATATTCTTAATCGAAGGATTCATAATGGTTATCTTCGAATTATCGGTGATAGCACTTACACGTCCCGACATATTATTTACGTTATTTCCATCACGAACCTCAAACATGGCGCGAAGCGAACCACCCATATCTGTAGAGGTGCAATCAAAGTCAGCATCAGTCTTTGCCCACTTTATATCATAAAGACCATCCACATCATCCTGATTATATTTTGCCTCACGGCTAACACACTTCAGCTCCTTGTAGTCATAATTATCTACTAAAAGCTGTCCATTTATCTTCACCGTAAATCTAGTCGCACCTGTCTGCATGTCAGGATAATTGGAATTCTTTACATCCACTTCCTTCGCAGTGACAGGCACCATTTCAGAAAGCTCATCCACTAGAAGTGCTCTCTGATCGCGAAGCTCATTCGCATGACCTCCCTCTACTTCGATGATATTAATCTGCTTATTCAAAAGAGCTATCTTCTGTGCAATGGAGTTTATTCCATCTACAGCTGTCTTAATCTCATCATTTATAGATATCTGAAGATCCTTTAACTGGGTGGAAACAGAATTAAAGTAATTGCAAAGCTCACCTGATTTACTGATAAACTGGTTTCTTACTGAAGTATCTCCAGCATTGGTTTTTAACGTGTCCAAGGCATTGAACATGTCAGCATATATAGTAGTAAATCCTGAGGACTTATTAGTCTCATTATAGTAATCCTCTATCTGAGTCATATAATAAGACTTTTTATCATAGAAGCCGAGCTGTGTCTGATTATTCCAATACTTTTCATCGTAATAAATATCTCTCTGCTGAGTTACAGACTCGGCCATTACACCAGTACCTGTGGTACCAAACTTCTGGTATGCACGAAGCGCAGAATTAGCCACTACATTTACCACCTGCTTAGAATATCCCTTTGTCTCCACGTTCGAAATATTATTTGCAGTAGTATTAATCTCAGCCTGTGCAGCCTGAAGCCCTGTAAATGCTACATTTAATCCAAAAAAGGTACTTGGCATATTTTATCCTCTTAATTAGTGTCCTAAATTTGAGATAAGATTTTGTGTCATCTCATTTACTACATTTATATATCGGCTGGCTGCATTGTATGCCTGCTGATACTTAATCATATTTGTAAGCTCTTCATCTGTGCTTACTCCGATAACCATCTGTCTGCTGTTATCTATAGAGCCGGAGGTCATCTTCAAGCTCTCAGAAGTAGTTTTATATACGCTTCCTACATTTGCAAGTTCACCGACCCACTTTGCATAAAAGTCTCGCACTGAGCATGGCGTTTCATCCGATGGATTCAAATGGAAGGATGTATTGTCGTCCCAAAGCTGTTCAAGTCCAGCTCCCATCTCGTATGCTATACTGCCATCCTGATTTCTATGAGCTATATAGCTCTCCTCTTGAACGATATCCTCGTGAATCTCAAGACTTCTAAGGCTATAGCAAAGATCTCGGTTTAATCTGTTATAGTCTGTAGGCTCTTCATTGTAGATATAAACTGTAATAGGATTTCCATCCTCATCAGCGATATCTAATGTGACCGGTGTATATCTTTCACAGCCTATGCGACTAAACAGTTCTCTAGGTGGAACCTCACCATCGCTTCCAACAGCACAGTTTATAACGTCTGCCACGCGAATATCTCTTACATTAGCCTCTGTGATATCTATCATCCTTGGCGTCGTTCCATCATTCACCTCATTGGCTGGATACGACTTACCCTTCAAGGCATTTAAAATATCCTCATAAGAAACACCTTTGTAGCCACCGCTATATACATCCGCCACAGTACCTGTCGGACTAAGGAACTCATTGATATCAGTTACCAGCTTGTGCACCATAGTGTCTAGTTCCGCCTGAGTATTCATCATGACTGAGTTTCCCACAGTGGAATGCTCATACTCAAAGCTGGTCAAATCCGCCATATCCCTGTAGTCTGCGACCCTGTCTCCTCTAGCCAGAAGCAGTGCTTTAAGCTCACCTATATCGGTATTCTTCGTGGCGTCGGTATTATATATATCAAATACCTGCGTATAGTCTTCATTTCTCTCATCCGACATGTAAGGCCAGTAAGGTGTTTCAAAGCCTGTGGTTCTATCCTTATATGTACTAATCTTAAATACATTTACCTCATCTACAAATGTCGCATCCTCAAAGTTTATCTTTACGACACCATCAGGTCTTTCTGTATATCTTACTCGTCCATATCCAGAAAGCTCATCCACAAGAAGATCTCTTGCATCTCTAAGATCCATCGCGGTCTCGACACCTGCAGCCTCTATGCGCTGAATATCAAGATTAAGCTTTTTTATTTCATCGCCTATTTCATTTATACGCTTTACATTCTTAATAACCTTTGTATTAAGTATGGTCTGGTAGTCATTTATACCATCTAAAACAGCCTTTGATCTGCTCAAAAAGAGCGATGACTTTTGCAGAACCAGATCCTGGTTTACCGTATCTGAGGGATCCTTTGCGAACTCAGCAAATGCCTCATATAAATCCTTAATCGCTCCCTGAAAGGCCTTTCCGTTAGACTCCTGTAAAAAGGTTTCTACCTCCTGCTCAGCCTCATAGGTAGTATTATAAAATTCGTATCGTCCGTTTTCAGAACGGTATGCTTTATCTAAAAAAACGTCACGGGTATGAATAATATCACCAATTCCAACTCCGAGTCCCTGATACTGGGCTGATATAGATGCGCTGCCTATCCATCTATACGAATCATCCACCTGCATAACCTGCTGGCGGACATAGCCCTCGGTGTTGACATTGGTCATATTATTGGCCGTGACATTTAAAGCATTCTGTGAAGTTTTTAATCCAGATGTACCAACCCAAAGTGCACCGAAACCATTTGCCATAAATATTCTCCTTCTTCAGGGATTTAACATATCTTTGGCCTAGCTTCGATCATCCTTGACTAAGTTAAGCATTATCTTTATTGCTTAGCATCGAATCCACTCGAGCCAAGCAAATCTCCTGTTCCCATACCTGCGCTATTATAATTCGCGGTCTGCGGAGCCTGACGTACACTCTTTAACAGTGTCATGTCATACTCTACCATCTCTAAAGCCTGCGTTAATAATCTTTGAACCTGTGTGTTTTCAAACTTCATTTCATCCGCAGCCTTCACCAGGGCATCCCTGGCATCTTTGAGACGTCTGGCATCATCTGGTCGACTGGCAAGCTTCTCTATCATCCATGATATCGTAACCACCTTGTCATCTTGTCCCATAACTGTTGCCATGCTACCCATCAAATGGGTTCTTCTGCTTTCGCGTTCCTTTAGCCTGCCGGCAATCTCTTGCTCCTGCTCACTGATGGAATTCAGTTCATCCAGGCGCTTATAGATTATCGCATCACGCTTAGGACGCGATAAATCTACGAGCTCCCTATAAATCTTTTCCTCTTCGCACATAACGGCTATGAGTTCTTCCATCAAGCTAGCCAAAGGTTTTCTCCTTTAATTAAAAAAGTGAATTGTACTTTTCCATGAGTTTAGAAGCGAAATCCTCTGTGCTCACTGAATAGGTACCATTTTTAATCTGCGCCTTGATATCATTTACCTTATCAGTTCTGATATCACTAGCTGCAGCTACAGCAGATTTAGCCGTTCCGATATCACGGCCTGCAGATGAGATCTGCACCTCATCACGTCCCATAGAGCCAGTCTTTTTAACTGCCTGGGTGTTATTACTGCGGGTGGCACCATAGATCTGCGCGATCTGATTATAAGCATCTATACGCATATGCGACTCCTTTCTAAAACCTCCCGTTTTAAACCTCATTGTCTATCCTTGACACCTTATGTATCGGCACATTTTCCCAACATTTAACCCCCATAATTCATTTTTTACGCAGTTTTCTTGAATACGCTCCGCGAAGATTAAAAAAGCCCCCACAGTGTGGAGGCCAGTGATAACTGCATGTATGCGATTAATCTGCGATGACAGCAGTGCGAAGCTTATCGGCTTCGTCCTGTGATTTGAGGTACGCAACGATTTCAAGCCCGAAATCGACTGCTGCACCCATACCGCGGGCAGTGATAAAGTTTCCATCGCGCTCTACACGGTTCCCCGCCGTGATAGCACCGGTAAGCTTATCCTCGAAACCAGGGTGGCATGTGGCACGCTTTCCATTTAAGAGGCCAAGACGTCCAAGCACTGAAGGAGCAGCGCATATGGCACTTACCAGCTTGCCAGCCTCAGCAAATGATACAGCAGCCTTCGTAACGACCTCACATGCCATAAGATGATTCGTACCCGGCATACCACCAGGAAGCACGATCCCATCATACTCTGCCTCAATGAAATCAGTAAGCTCTTTATCCATAGCAATTTTAATGCCATGCGAGCCAGTGATCGAAAGATCTGCGTTCGCATCTTCAGATGGAACACGAATCATGTCTATAGTAATAGCGGCTCTGCGAAGAATATCCACTACAGCGAGCGCTTCGATCTCCTCACACCCATTTGCCATCATAATAGCGATTTTCATTATCTGAGCCTCCTTGATTCAAAATGCGCTCTAGTTCGAATAAGACTCTTTAACTGAGCTATGCGTCCCTCTATAGGCCCCTCGTTTATTACAAAGTCAAGCGATGCCGCCATAGAGTCCACTATAGAGTCAGTAAGATCCTTCTCACAGCCAATGATTAGATTATACTTCTTCTCAAAGTCATCCTCTTCTAAGAATGCCAACAGATTCTTGTCAATTTCTTCTGCCATGTGATATAATGCCTCCATTATGATAGATAGAAATAGATTACTCTCACTTGGGTATTACACCCACAAATCCGCACCAGCCTTCACAGGCTCCGACGGCATAAAATGCTATAAAATAAAACGCCACCTAGTAAAAAATGAAGAAACTAAGGAGGTCGAATGCGACGAACTCTTAGTCAGTCTTTGGAAGGGGCCATTCTCTTCTGAAAACACAGCTGCTGAGCTCATCCAAAGCAACGGCTTTCCCGTGTCCGAAGAAGGACTACAGGAGGCAGTAGCTTGGCTAAATGAAACAAGCCCTTTAGAATAGCCCTACATTTGATGTGGGCTATTTTTTATTTGCCCTGGCTTCCTTTAAGGCGCGCTTGTTATTATACATGCGCTCATCAGCACGCTGCATGGTATCCGCAAACTCTTTATCCCACTGGTGATCAAAGCACGCATAGCCCACAGCTATCTCTACGATGTATTCTCTGGTGCCTGAAGCATTTATCTTTTCACAGGCACTTCTGATATTACTCATAATTCTGTCAATAGGTATGCTCGTGCCTGCCTTCACGATGATAGCCATCTCATCTCCACCTATTCTATAACACCTGCCATAGGCAGAGAAATTCTCATAAACTATCTCAGCTGCAGTAGTGATATATTCATCACCAGCCTGATGTCCATAGGTATCATTACAGGCTTTAAGATTATTCAAATCACAAATGACATACATGGTGCCAAGTGGATCCTTCATGCCTGAAAGCACCTGATTAAACGCATTTCTATTATAAAGACCAGTCATGGTATCTGTGAGTGCAAACTCCTCCAAATCCTGACTAACCTTATCCTTTGAAAGCTGGCTAGCTGAGTAAGCTGCCTGCTCTAAGCCAAGAATGGTAATAAGTACAAGAAAGGCATATCTGCCAATCATATCTGCATCTACCCTATTTCCATAGTAGCCTACTGCATCGCCTATAAATGCCAGGCCTACCAGAAAGGTACACACTCCTGCTATCCAAACTCTTGGTCCGATAGTGCGCGTAATAATCTTATTAAAGACGGTAAATGCCGCTATGAACAAAAGAAGACCTAATGCTCCGTGTATAAGATATATATTTTCTCTGAAATCTCGTAATCCCAAAACGTGCAGAAGCACAATAACAGCATCAAAGATGACATCTGCTAGGATAATACGCCTGAAAAGCTTATCATCCTTGGCATCCAAATACTCTTTTGTAAAAATGAGGTAAGGCAGCCCCATAACTAAAAGACAGATGTACGCCAGATTATACGAAAAAGCATAATTTGAATTCAAAACCTTTATCGCCTCAGTCTCATTTAAAGACCAAAGGCCCATGGTAATAGAGAAAATTCCCAGATGATAAAGCGTTTTTCTTACCTTGTGCTTTGAGTTTACATAAGCCCAACAGCCAATCATCACTATGCCTACCGCCAAAATACATACAGATGCGATTACCTCTGGCAGCGCAGACTTAACTATAGTCTTGGCAATGCTAGAAACATCCCCTCTAAAAAATACGATAGGCTTATCTGCCACTATATCAAAGGCGGGTGTGATAACTATCTTTACTTCCTTTGTATCAGGTGTAAAGTATACAGTATGGTACTTAGATCCAGGACTTCTTCCAAAAAGTTTCTTCTTTGGAAAATCAAAAATGTATACGCGCTTTTCTCCGTCGTATACCTCTACCTTGGAATGACTCGTGTAAAAAAACAGACCATCGCCACTGTTAAAGTTCGTATTTACATCATATACACCGACTCTGGTACCATTCGCACGCTTTTCAAACGGAACCTCGACTTCTACCAAATCATAGTCGTCATTATTAGAGTTTCCCGAATTTACATAGTCTCCAAAAAAACACACAACAAGATACAGTATCCCCACCATCACCATAATGGTAAGAAACTTAGAATAACCTTCTCTTATTTGTGAGTCTCTGTTACTTAGCATAAACTATACTCCAGCTTTTTGCCTTTCAAAAAATGCATCTACATTTTTAATAATATCTTCAGGTGCCATGGTCTTTAGCAAATACCCTGCCGGCTTTAAACTCATAACCTGCAGAACAGACTCCTTATCATCCTTACTGGTAAGAAAAATAACAGGCAAATCTGCACACTCTGAATCACTGCGTATCATCTGAAGCACCTGCTTGCCATCGCAGACAGGCATCTCATAATCCAAAAGAACCAGATCCGGTTTATTAGACGAGATATATTTAATAGCCATCATGCCCGAATTCGCAGGAATCACTTGATATTTACCATCAAGCCAAGCCTTTACATTTCTTAAATATGCACCAGAATCATCCACCACTAAAATCTTCTTTTTATTAGATGAAGACTCATCTCGAACAAATGCATCTAATACCGTGGCTACATCTTTAATGTTAAGCGGTCTGGCGAATTCCCCCTGATAAATATGCTTTGGAAAATACGATGAAATAACACTTATCTCAGCTGGGTTTCCTATAACAAACACAGGCGTATTCTTTTCAACAGACCAGTCCTTTATATATGTAAGCGCAACCTTATCCTCAGACAAATCCGACTCATCATATAAAACCACCACAGCAGTATCAGCATCCAGCTTACTCACTGAATTCGGATGTGGGTCTATAGATATAGCCTCTTGCCCTAGCTCCTCCAGCTTAGTGCAAAGAGTCACCACCATATAATTCTTATTCGCAGATATAACAGCAATCTTGCTCATAACACACCCCAACATCTAAATATAGAGTCTATAATACCACATTTAGTTTAATAATAAAAGCATTTCATCACATAGGCTCATAATGTTTTCCATATCAAAGTCTGCCACATAAGCCCGAAGAGTCTCTGCCTTGTCTTTTATTGAATCAGGCAGTATCACTTTATCCAGATCCTTTGCCGCCTGGTCAGCCGTATCTATATCAAAGGCATCCACAGCTGCTCGTACAGAAGAAACCAAATCCTTTATTTCATCCAGATTCGCCTCTCTCTTACCCTCATCAGACATACCAAAGGCTTTAAGCAAAGGCTTTATCGCTCTATAATCCTCAAGAACACCTGGTGTCAGCTCCATCAGCTTATCCACCGCATTCTCATTTCCCAGCGCTTCCAGCTCCTTAAACCTATCCGAAAGCTCCTGCAAGCCCATCATTCTGCAGGTACTCTTTAGCGCATGAACCTCCACTGTATAATCCTTTATAAGATTATCACCAAGGCATTTTTCGATTTTTCCAGCCTTCATATCACAAAGCCTATAAAAATCACCTAAAAGATCGGTAAAGAGTTTCTTCGAACCACAGTACTTTATGGCACTTCCTATATCAAAGCCTGCATTCTTTAGTTCAGTGAATTCCGCATCATCTTCTACTGTATTGGCGCCATTGTCAGCTGGCTCAGTTTCCTGTACATCCTCTATAAGTGCCTTAGGGAGCCATATCAATAGCTTTTCACATATTTCAGCATAATCGATAGGCTTGCTGACAAAGTCGTTCATGCCAGCCTGTGCGAACTCCTCCTGAGCAGATTTTATAACATTAGCCGAAAGAGCAAGAATAGGTACATTCTTGTAATACAAATCTTCCTTTTCTCTGATATGCTTTGTGGCCTCCACTCCGTCCATCACCGGCATCATATGATCCATAAACACCAGATCATACCGCTTATTCTCGATTTTTGTGATGGCCTCTAAGCCATTGTTTGCCACATCGATTTGCATTTTAAGCGGCTCCAAAAGTCCAAGCGCCACCTTCTGGTTCATCTCATTGTCATCCACCAGAAGCACCTTTGCACTCGGAGCCATGAAGCTTGCGCTGGCGCTTTCATCTTTCATCTTGTAAGCATCATCTATAGAGCCAGCCTTTTCCTCTGATCTCACGCCCTGCAGAACATCAAAATAGAATTCTGAACCTTCACCATAAACGGAGCTTACCCCGATGCTGCCGCCCATGAGTTCCACTATGCTCTTTGATATAGACAATCCAAGGCCAGTGCCTTCCTTTGAGTGGTTCTTTTTAGTATCCACCTGGGAGAAGGCACCGAACAGCTTTCCTAAGTCTTCTTCCTTTATTCCCTGTCCCGTATCCTTCACACTAAAGTGCAGTCTAGCAGTCTCCTTTGTCAAGTCAGAAACAGCAAGCTTTATAGCAATGCTGCCTTTATCGGTAAATTTTACGGCATTGTTTGCAATATTTATAATAACCTGTCTAAGTCTGAGCGAGTCTCCGAAAAGTCTGGCAGGAAGCTCCTTATCGATGTCAAACTTAAGCTCAATAGGTTTATCCCCGATACGATTTAAGATGATCATTCTGATATCATTGAACATGGACATCGGTTCATATTCGTCCTCTACCAGCTCCATCTTACCAGCATCTATCTTCGAGAAATCCAGTATGTCATTTACTATCGACAGCAATGATCTTCCTGAATTTTTGATATTCATCAGGTATCCGCGGTTTTCTTCGCTGATAGACTTATCCCTCAGAATGATATCCGTCATTCCCACGATGGCGTTCATAGGAGTTCTGATTTCATGACTCATGTTGCTCATAAAGTCTGTTCGAGCCTGCATCGCATCTATAGCTATCTGCTTTTGCTGCTCTAAATCTATCACCAGATTATGAACCCTGGTAACATCTGTGAGCATAAGACTATAGCCAAGCACCTCACCAGCAATGTTTTCAAGCTTTGTAACTATACGCTGATAATGCTTTCCATCTAACTCAAACTCTTCCTGTCCGCTGACAAAAAACTCCTTTAGATTATCTCCTACCAGCTTTTTCTTTTCTGAAATAGGCTGACGCAGCACTGTTCTAAGCGCGTAGTGATTAGCATACAATGGATGATAGTCATGATCCACTATGAGGAATATTTCCTTCATATTTTCAAGCGCCCACTGTTGACCAAGGTCTGTCACCGAGAAAAATTCACCCTTAATAACAGATATCGCTATCATGAAAATAGATATAGCTGCTATAACAGGTATATGATTAAACTTGGCAGAAACAGTGAACATCATGGATACAGAGCCTACCACTACGATCAGCTCAGATGCCAAAAGTCTTTTCATATTAGACTTTTCTGACGCCATACCAGAATGAACGATTCTCCATATAGTAAAGCCTATTGCACAGTAAAGTACTATGGACACCACAGCATATCTGATATAGCTAAAGGTCATATTCTGGAAATAAACCATTCCAAAGCCATGTACACTCTGCTGTATATCTATGGCATCAAATACGCGTTCTCTAACTCTTGTAATCCACATAGAAGCCAAATCAAAAAGCTCGAACACAGCCCAGCACCAGAAGAACACCTTAGGTCTTGGAAGCTTTAAATATTCCACCACAAAAAGGGCGAAGAAATAGTAAAAGAGTATACTGCCCAAATGCACCATTTTATAGGCAGATATTGCCTCTGGTTCGAGCATCGCATTGATCTGCAGCAGATACGAAAAATTCATAATAAGGCACGACATACTTGCCATCATTAGATATGTACTTGACTTACTTTTCTCCTTTGAAACAAGGATAAATAGTCCTACTACAGAAATACTTACGCCTAAAAACTGCGCAAACCGTCCAAATAAGCCTATATTAAATGCGAATGCAGCACCGCCCATATACTTCCTCCATCTATAGTTCCCTTTTTCAAATCAAGTTTTGCATCTGCTATAGTGTTAGCTATATGCTTAGAAACCGAGGCCTTAACCATATCCTTTTCACCTGCTATAACAGTCACTGGAACAGCTATCATCTCTAAATCCAGGTCATTTATCTCTGGTTCCTCCAGCATGATGGCAGCCCTGTCATAAAAGCCCTTTGACTTCTGCTCCTTTATCAGCTTTTTAACCTGATGCTTTCCTCCAAAAGTGAAATCATTAGGTGACGTATTAGTACCTATCAGAATAAGCTTCTTAAAAAGCTTACCGTTCAATGCTGCCGACAGAATAGCCACACATCCGCCTGCCCTATATCCCACTATAATAGGCTTTTCTATCTCTAAAGAGTCGATAAAGGCAGACAAATCATCAGCCATATCCTTGAAATGATAATTCTTAGGGGTGGCTGACAAGCCATGCCCTCTTAAGTCCAATGTGTAGACATTATAATCACTAAGCTTATCTATGCAGCCATCGAAAAAGGTGTGGTCCTCTCCTATTCCGTGCAAAAGTATCAGGGCCTGCCCCGGTCCCTCGTGGTGTTCATAATAGATAACCTGTGAATTTAGCTGAATATACATAGTTTCTCCTATTTTCTTCTAATCTGTTGCATTTTAGCTCTATGATCTCTCTAAAAAGGCAACCTTTACATGCACTTCATCACATCCGTTGCCTTTTAGCCCTTAGATTCCTCTGAAAAGGCAACCTTATCACGCATTTCCCCTCATCCGTTGCCTTTCAGACCTTAGATTCCTCTGAAAAGGCAACTTTATCACGCATTTCCCCTCATCCGTTGCCTTTCAGACCATAGACTTCTCTGAATAGGCAGCCTGAACAAAAAAATGCCTCGTCACGCCTGACGAAGCATTCATAAAAAACAAAAGAGCGGGTGATGGGAATCGAACCCACGTATCCAGCTTGGAAGGCTGGTGTTCTACCATTGAACTACACCCGCATAACTATAAATGAAGTTTTAAATCGGGGTGACAGGATTCGAACCTGCGACCCCCTGGTCCCAAACCAGGTACTCTAGCCAAACTGAGCCACACCCCGATATTCGCTTACGAATACCTCTCGTTCGCAAGCAAAATATAGTATATGCTTTGTTATATCAAAAGTCAAGCAATTTTTTATAAAATTTTCAAAAAACTTTCAGCATTATTTATCCGCTATCACTTTTCTCATATCGTAAAGTCCTGCACCCTGGGTCGCGAGCCACTTAGCAGCCTCCACAGCACCCTTTGCAAACACAGACTTAGAATATGCTGTATGCTTTATAGTGATTACCTCGTCAAGCCCTGCAAAGATAATCTCATGCTCACCCACTATAGAACCTCCGCGTACCGCTGAAATACCCAACTCCTTAGCATCGCGCTTCTCTCTTCTACCAGATCTGTCATAGATATACTCGAGAGAATTATCAAGCTCTTCATTTATGGCATCCGCCAAAGCAAGTGCAGTTCCGCTAGGCGCATCCAGCTTCTGGTTATGATGCTTTTCCACTATCTCGATATCAAAGCCTGCCTCAGAAAAGACTGCTGCAGCCTTCTTACAAAGATCAAACAAGGTGTTAATTCCAAGGCTCATATTAGCTGAACGAAGGACAGCTATCTTCTTCGCCGCCTCATCCACCTTCGCCAGCTGCTCCTCACTGAGACCAGTGGTGCAAAGAACTACCGGCTTATTATGAGCCACACAGTAATCGATAAGACCATCCACAGCTTTCGCACTTGAAAAGTCAATAATTACATCGAAGTCTACATTAACATCACTCAAGCTTTTAAATACAGGATATGGATTCGAAATTCCATCATATAAATCCACACCCGCAGCCATAACTGTACTTTCATCTGCAGCCACGATACCGCTGATAACCTGTCCCATATGACCATTGCAGCCATTCATTAAAATTTTAGTTGCCATATCTAACCTCTTTCCATTTTATCTTGCCGAAGTGCTGATGGACTCCACTGCCACCGCTCCACCTCTGGTAACTTCCACCTGCTTATACTGCGAAATCAAAAGCTCGATCAGCTCATCATTCTTTTTTCCTGTCTGTGTACACTCTAAAAGCACAGAGTCCACACCTATATCAGCCACCTTCACGCCAAATACCTGTGCTATTCTGAAAATCTCCGCTTTACCTGCCTCATCCAAATGCGAAACCTTTGCAAAGAGAATTTCCTTCATATGAATAGGAACATTGGTAAGGTCTATTACCTTTATAACCTCTACCATGGTATTCAGCTGCTTCTTTATCTGTTCAAAGGTAGGATCATCAGATGTGACACAAATAGTCATTCGGCTGATATCCTCGCGCTCAGTAGGACCTACAGTAAGGCTCTGTAAATTATATGACTTAGCAGAAAAAAGGCCTGATACCTTTGCCAGTACGCCCACCTGATTTTCTACATATAATGCTATCCATCGATTTTTCATAATACTCCTTACTTGAAGTGATAAAAATACGACTTATTTATTATCACACCGTCTGTCTTCGCATAATAATTATACTTTTCGGCATACCAGGTCGCCATAAAGAACAGCTCATTTGTGTTTCTCTGGCCTGCCAAAACCGCATCGGCAGCCTTCTTACAGCTAGCGGACGCGCCACCCTTAGCTATTACCCTATCAAGTCGTCCATTTCTGACTGGCTCAAACTGATTCTTCTGATATAAAACCTCTGTAATGGTATTAGGAAACTTGCTTGACAAAACTCTGTTCATTATAACAGATGCCACTGCCAGCTGTCCTTCGTAGCCTTCACCCTCTGCCTCAGCCATTATCATATTGCAAAGAAGTGTATATTCCTCCGGCGTATAGGAAGTATAGGGTGCACTAGTAACCTCTGCCTTATAGCTCTGCTCCTTTGCAAGCTGCTCAGCATAAGCAGCCTGAGCCTCATAGTACGCCTCCTGAAGCTCTCTTTCCATATCCTCAAGCTTTTTCTTTTGGGCATTTACAGCGTCCAAATCCTCTTTCGCCGTAGCAAGCGACGCATTCGTAGACTGCAAATCCTCTTTGGCATCAGCCACCAGGCCATAAAGCTGACCCTTTTTATCAGAAAGCTCATTCTGAATGGCCACAAGAGAGGCCTCTTCCTCCTCCATCATGAGCTTTTCCTCTGACAGCTGCTCCTTTATCACCTCATAATCATCCAGCATCTGTCTATCATAAACAGAGATGGAAGCCGCATACTCCACTCTCTTTAATAGCTCCAGTATACTGCCAGATTCCAAAAGAATAGTGATAAGAGATTCATTGCCCGACTCATACATGTACTGAATGCGACGCTTCATCGCTTCATATCTGGCATCCAAGGTGTTCTGCGTCTCTTCGATAAGAGCAGAAAGATCATCTATCTCAGACTGTGTCATGGCGATCTCGGCCTCATAGGCTGCTATCTCTTCCTTAACTGCCACGATCTGATTATTATATTTATTTATCTCCTTCTTTATGCCGCTGGCTTCGCTAGCCAAAGAATCTACCTGCTTTTGGTTTTCCTTTATGGTTCCCTCGAGCTTCGTCTGGCTGGCTTTATTTGCATCCTGCTGCTTCTTTATCTGATCCAGCTTTTCCTTAAGCTCATAGGATGAAACAGCATTGGCCGTAGGTGCAGGTACTAAAGCTAATACCATGCAAACCAGGCATATAACCGATATTAACTTTTTAATCCTACCTCTAATCAAATGTTCACCCTACTAATTTAGTATCATATTACTCATCGCATTTCCACTTTTAACCATTGGAAGCACCAGCTCATCTGGATGTATCATTATCTCCACTACCACCGATGAAGCCGCCAAAGCTTCCTTAGCAGCGTTAAGCGCTGCCTGAACCTCCTCAGGCTTTTCCACTCTGATACCCTTCGCGCCGTAAGCGTCTGCCCACTTCATGAAATCAGGTACATACTCTATGTTTTCCATAGGTGCCCCACAGCTTCTCTTCTCATCATCCACCGTGCGAATAAGACTGGTAAGAGAATACCTCTTACCGTAGAAGAGCTGCTGCATTTGACGCACCATACCAAGATTCTGATTATTCATAATAATTACCAGGACATGTGCATCCTCCACCAGGGCGGTCGCCATCTCCTGCATATTCATCTGAAAGCCACCGTCACCTGTTATGCAAACTACTGTAGCATCCTTATCACCTATAGCTGCACCTACTGCTGCAGGAAAGCCAAATCCCATCGTTCCAAGACCACCTGAGGTTATAAAACGCTGACCTCGCTTTAGCGGTATGTACTGGGTCGCCCACATCTGGTGCTGTCCGACATCCGTCACAAATATGGCATCATCAAATGTATCGGCAATACTCTCCATAACAGTCTGTGGATTTATGGTTCCCTTTGCATTCATCCTAAGAGGATGTTCATTATTCCATGCCTCTATTTCAGCCTTCCAGTCAAGCGTATCACTCTTCTCAGCCCACGAAATAAGCTTCTCAAGTGCCACCTTCGCATCAGCCACCACAGGAACATCCACTCTGACGTTTCGGCTGATAGAAGCTGTAGCTATATCCACATGCACGATAGTAGCATTAGGTGCAAATGCAGAAAGCTCACCAGTCACGCGGTCATTAAATCTGGTTCCAATAGAAAAAAGCACATCACACTCGCTGACCGCTGTGTTAGCAGCAAAGCAGCCATGCATGCCCAGGCTTCCAATGTAAAGAGGGTGGTCACTACCCATGGCAGCCTTTCCCATAACAGTAGTGACTACTGGAATGTCCATTTTCTCAGCCAGTTCCTCCAAGAGCTCACAAGCTCCTGAACGAAGAACACCTCCGCCAGCTAAAATAACCGGCTTCTTCGCACCATGGAGCACGCGATACGCCTTCTTAAGCTGACCTATATGCACTGACTCATAAGGCTTATAGCCTCTGATTTCCACATGGTCAGGATATTCCGGTGAACCAGACTGGTTCTGAATATCCTTTGGAATATCTACTACGACAGGACCAGGCTTTCCAGTGTTCGCTATCTGAAATGCCATCTTTATCTTCTCAGCCAGCTCTGCCCTGCTTCTGACTGTCACCGTGTATTTGGTGATGGTGCGGGTCATACCGACGATATCCACCTCCTGAAAGGCATCGTTTCCGATAAGCCCAAGCGGCACCTGACCAGTAAAGATAACCATCGGGATAGAGTCAAAATACGCATCCGCTATACCTGTGATGGTATTCGTAGCACCAGGACCAGATGTGACTAAGACCACTCCGCACTTTCCTGTGGCTCTGGCATAGCCCTCTGCCTCATGCACGCAGGCCTGCTCATGTCTGCCTAAAACCAGGTGGATTCCCTCTGCCTTGTACAGCTCATCCACGATGTCTGTCACCATTCCGCCAGGGTATCCAAATATAGTATCTACGCCTTCCTCGCGCAGTATTTTTACGAACAATTTACGACCAGTAATATCCATTATTCTGCCCCATATTATAAAAAAGTATAATCGGAGATATAATACCAAAAAGTGCCATGTATGTCAAAAAGAAGTGGCTGACCTAAACGCCAGCCACTTTTATAAGATACGCTTTTAATTTCTCGTATATTTCGTCTTCCTCAGGCGGACATCCCATGATACAGAATTCATGATCAGCTGTACACCTTCCCACTCCCAGCTTTCCAGGCTTTCCCTGGTGTCCCTGACCTATGGAAATCTGTGTATCCAAATGCTTTAGAAGCCCTTCCTCCTCTAGCCGAAACAATGCTGGAACCAGCCTTCCATAGCACGCACTGCAGGAATCCGCATCATTGAGCGCATAGGAAACCTTTAACAGCTTATTTTCCCTTCTAAGCTCACCCTCCATAGCTTCAGACAGATCTATTATATTAGCGCGAGATAAGTCAGCGCAGCCACTTCCAAGCTCCTGCGACATAAGAACATAAGGCACCTCATCAGTCGAAACACCCACTACCTCGCAGGCGTATGCATCCACCAGAACCGGATCCAGCGCTGCCATAATGCAGTTTCGTACTATAGGATTCCCGCCCTCCTCAAAGTCTAGGTCTCCGCAGATATGGTCCACCACGATGAAATCCTGATGAATCCCTACCGACAAATGTGCTATCGGCTTGTGAAGTCCCATAGTGTGAAAATGTCTTTTTTCTGTGTTGGGAATAAGCCCCTTCATGTTCTTTAAAGCGCAGGTAATCTTCGTCTGGCAATGTCCCTTAAGAACGGGTACATTTATCATGAAATCCACGGCATCCACGGCATTGCAAATATTAAGCTCCATGCCTGCACATTCCTTTGCGTGATAGCCATCCTTCTGCGTGTCTACAAACGGCACACCATACCCTTCTAGAAGAGACTTGTAACCGCAGATTTCATATGAATCACTGGTTTTGTCACCTATCCAGGAGCCCTCGAGAACCATTATCTTTTCATGTCCGTTCTCTCTTAAATAATCTATGATTCCAGCCACTATCTCAGGATGCGTAGTAGCGCCGAACATGGCAGGGGATGGTGCCACAAGGTTTGGCTTTATACCCACCATCGAATCCTTTGATGGAATGCGTGAAATTAAAGAAGCTTCGTAAAGAAGCTTCTTCGTCATTTCCTTATAGTCAGTTCCGTGTATTCTTAAAATATCATTCTTTTCCATAAAGCCTATACTTCGAATACTCTTTTTATACTGTCATAGTGTAAAAATATACCCTGCTCACCGAGAGCCCTTATCTCTTCCTTAGTAGCCAGCATGTAACCTGCTGTCTCCTCCTCCTGAAGCTTTAAATCAGCCTCATCAAAGTCCATCTCGAAGCGATAGATATCTACGAAGTAGTTATCTCCCTCTCCAGGATTTTCTCTCTTATAAGTAAAGACATAGCCGCCATCAGCATTCGAAACATCCAACCCTGTTTCCTCAAAAACCTCACGCTTACAGGCCTCTAGGCTCTCCTCACCAGCCATAACACCGCCGCCAGATACCTCCCAGTGTCCAGGCGCCCAGCGCTTCGTCATCACGCGTTTTGTGATTAAAAATCTCTTATCTGGCTTCATGATTACGCCGAGGACTGTAAGATGGTACTCGCCGTCCCTAAGGCAAAAGTCATTTCTCCTCATGGTTCTGCCAGTCCTTTGCTTATTTATATCATATATATCCCAACGTTCTTCTTCCTTAGACATAAATATCTCCTTACCTCACATTTATTCTGATAGTATAAAACATCTCCTAAGAATTTTCCACTCGAAGCATAATATTCTTCCAGGATTTTGAAAACAAATAGTAGCCTATCATGCAAAACATTCCAAAGCTGAACGAAATAGGATAGCAAAGCATAACCCAGGTTCCATCGAAGAATCGGCTGATAAGATATGCGCTTGGAACTCTGACCGCCCAAAGCATTAATAAGTTTACGACTGTAGTATATCTAACATTTCCAGTTCCGTTTACCATACTGATAATGGAATTAAATATAGCAAACACCCACTGGCAAAGAAGTATAACCACCACATGCCTGCTGGCATACATAAGCACCATTTCATCCTTTGTGAAAAAGCCTAAAAGGAAGCTGTGAACTGATATGATAAGAAGCCCGAATATTAATGTGATAGCACCTGAAGTAAATGGTATACGCCACTGTCCCTTTCGCAGTCTGTCATACTTTCCAGCTCCAAAATTCTGTCCAGAAAACGCAGTGGAAGCAGCAGACAGACCAGTGATAGCGATATTGGCAAGGCCTGTTATTCGCCCTGCCACAGATGCTCCCGCCATAAAGATAGAACCATTTGCATTATTAAGTGTCTGAAGCGCCAAATGTCCAAAAGAATACAAAGAATTATTAAGACCGATAGGAAGTCCTATAGCCAGAATTTTCTTCATCATTTTTCCTGAAAACTTCCTAGGCAAAAGAGTAAAGCCCAAATCCGGAAACTTCACCTTGATATAAAAAACACTCACTATCCATGAGATGAACATAGCCACAGTGGTCGCAAGCGCTGCGCCCTTGACATCCATGCCAAGGCCCGCTACTAAAACAAGATCAAGTGTGATATTTACCACACAGGATACCACCAAAAACCAAAGCGAGGCCTTGCTGTCGCCCATGCCCCTAAGGATACCTGCATTCATGTTATAACCAAGGTTTCCCATCGCACCAAGGAGTGTGACTCTGGTATAAATAAGAGCCAGCTCCCATGTATCAGCAGGAACACCCATGAATCTTAAAATAGCTGGTGCCACGAACCAGCCTATTATTCCAAGCGGAATACCCGCCATGTATATAAAGCTTATCGCTGTCGATGTGGCAGCCGAAATGCTCTTTTCATCCTTTGCACCTATGTACTGCGATATCTTAATAGAGACACCTGTACCTATGCCAAGGAACAGACAGAGCACCACCTCCACCGGCTGTGAGCTGGTTCCCACCGCTGCTAAAGAGGTATTTCCGCAGAAGTTTCCTATCACAAGTGCATCCACAGTAGTATAGAGCTGCTGAAGGATATTTCCTATGATGATAGGGATGGCAAATAAGAAAATATTTCTCATAATAGCGCCCTGCGTCATATCTATAGTTTTCTTTTTAGCTGCCGAATTATTTGTCATTTCTGGTCTCCAATATCAAGTCCTTAACATACAAGGGAATATAATACCACAATAAACCCCTGCTTAAAACCTTAAATTTTAAGCAGGGGTAGGGGATTGGCAAAAAGGGGAGTTAATTTTGGGATGAACACAGATGATAGTAATGTCCCTTTTTTGCCATAAGCTCATCGTGAGTTCCGCACTCAAGTATTCCGCCATCGTCAATGTACATGATTTTATCACAATTTCTGATGGTAGATAGGCGATGGGCTATTATAAATGAGGTTCGTCCCTTAAGCATAGCATTTAGGCCCGTCTGTAATGCTGTCTCAGTTTGTACATCTATGCTTGAAGTAGCCTCATCCAGTATTAATATCGCAGGGTCTGAAAGCAGTGTTCTTGCAAATGAAATGAGCTGCTTTTGTCCCTGACTAAGTGTAGAGCCACGCTCTCTAACCTCTGTCGCGTAGCCATCTGACATCTTGGAAATAAAGTCATCCGCGCACACTATCTGGCTGGCTTTCTTTATTTCATCCAATGTCGCATCCAGTTTTCCATATCTGATATTATCCTCGATGGTGCCTGAGAATATGAAGCTGTCCTGCATCATGATTCCCATCTGTGAGCGGAGGGATTTCAGGGTAACCTTTGAGATATCCACTCCATCGATCTTAACTGATCCCGAGTTTACATTGTAGAATCTCGAAATCAGATTAACTATAGTACTCTTTCCGGCTCCGGTAGGTCCCACCAAGGCCACGCTCTCACCAGGCTCCACCGTAAATGAAACATTGTGAAGAACTTCCTTCGTCTCATCGTAGGAAAAGCTTACATTTTCGAAGGTAACCTGTCCCTTTATAGGAGGCAGTTCTGTCGCGCCCTCCTCATCCTTTACTGTGACTGGCTCGTCTATAGTCTCAAAAATACGCTCAAGATATGCGATGTTATTTATAAAGTTATTAAAGATATTTCCGAGGTTCATAATAGGCTGCCAGAAGAAGCCTGCATAGCTGGAAATAGCTATTATCGTTCCAAGAGACTTCTGTCCCTCGCCGAATATGATAAGTCCGAAGATAAAGATGGCAGCGCGCACGCATACCGCTATGGTATCTATACCTGGCCATACGAGGTTCGAATACTTAACAGCCGTGTACCAGGTCTTTCTGCAGTCATTTGACAGCCCGTCAAATATCCTCGCATTTTCATCCTCTCTGGCGAATATCTGAGTGATTCTGGCACCCACTATATTCTCCTGAAGATAGGCATTCAAATTCGAATTCTTATTAGATACCGCCTGCCATGCTACTCTCTGCTTGTTCTTTATCCAGAACATAAACACAGCCAGAATCGGAACACCTATAAGCACCACGAGAGCCATCTGCACATCCACGATGAACATAAAGACTACTATGGTGATAAGGTTAAAGGCTTCCAGAACTATGCTTATAAGACCATTTGAGAGCATATCTGAAACAGAGTTTACATAGTTTACGACACGGATAAGAATCTTTCCATGTGGTCTGTCATCATAATACTGGAAAGGAAGCTCCTGAAGATGCGCGAAGAGGTCCTTTCTGATGTCATAGATGATATTCTGACTGACATCTATCATGATACGGCTTCTTATGGTAGTAAATATCACACTGCCAACATAGATTCCCACCAGCATACCCACAAGCGAAAACAGCTGCGTCATATTCTTATTTGGGATAGCCACATCCAGCGCGCGCTGAATTATCATAGGTCCTAAATATCCAAAAGCTCCGCCCATTCCAGAAAGCAGAATAGCCAAAAGCATTTGCTTTATATACTTTTTTATATAAGATGAAGCTCGAAGCAGATGACGTATGTCAAATGGCTCGTCTAATCTTTCATCCTGTTTATATGTATTCTTTGCCATAAGATTCTCCTGATTACTGTAAACCGTTCTGAAGCTTTACCAGCTCATAGTAATAACCCTTTTTAGCGATGAGTTCCTCATGTGAACCCTCCTCTGTGATATGTCCATCCTGAAGAACTAATATCTTATCCGCTGTCTTCGTGGTGGAAATACGCTGAGCTATGATAAGCTTTGTACAGTTAAAGTCCAGATTTCTAAGGGATTCCTGAATCTGCTTTTCAGTCTCCATATCTACAGCTGAGGTCGTATCATCCAAAATAAGAATCGAAGGTCTTACCGCTAGCGCTCTAGCCAAAGATATACGCTGCTTTTGTCCGCCGGAAAGGCCTACACCTCTTTCACCTACGATGGTGTCATAGCCCTCTGGCATCTTCGCGATAAAGTCTGATGCAGCTGAATATCTGGCAAATTTAACCACCTCTTCAGGCTTAATATGGCTGTCTCCATAAGCTATATTTCCCTCGATGGTGTCTGAGTAAAGAAGCACGTCCTGAGTCGCCAGACCTATTCCTCTTCTTAAGTCCTCAAGCTTTAGGTCATTTACATTTATACCATCTATGAGTATCTCTCCTGCAGTAGCCTCATAGAATCTAGGAATCATATGGATAAGTGAACTCTTTCCGCAGCCTGTCTCACCCATGATAGCCACTGTCTGGCCAGGCTCTACTGTGAAGCTGATATCGTGAAGAACAGGAAGATTTCCATCTGCGTACTGGAAGGCCACATTCTTAAACTCTATCTTTCCATCGAACTTCTCTGGATGAGCTATCGCATTCTCCTTATCCCTTATGATAGGCTCAGAGTAATAAATCTCCATGACCTTATCAGATGCTGCAGAAAAGCGCTGGAACTCGTTCATGATATTTCCCATCATTCTCATAGGGTTTTGTATAGCCCAGATAAGACCTGAGATAGATACATACTCACCCATAGTCATCTGACCGCCTATGAGGAACACACCGCCGACTGCCAAAAGCACCACAGGCATGAGATTCGCTATACTTTCCACATAAGGATAGAACCTCTGCCAAACCAGACCTGTCGCCTTATTCGTATCTCTGTACTCAGTATTTGAAACATCGAACTTTTCTATCTCATGCTCTTCTCTTGCGAAGGCCTTTACCACTCTGTTACCAGATATATTCTCCTGAGCAAAGGTATTCATCTTCGCCAGCTTCTCACGAAGAAGCGCATGCATAGGAGCCACCTTGTTTCTAAACATGACGATGATCATGAAAACAAATGGTGAGATTAAAAGAAGACATATCGCCACCTTCCAGTTCGTCATAAGGAAGAATACAGCAGCCGCTGCATACAGCGAAAACGACTCCACCACAGCACGAACTACCCATGCCAGCATGTGTCTGACTGCATCCAAATCACCAGTCACTCTGGTCATCAGATCTCCAGTCCTGTATGTGCTGTAGAAGGTCATATCCTGTCTTTCTATCTTATTAAACAGATAGTTCCTCACTCTGTATAAAACTCTCTGTGACACTGTTTCATACATCATGCAGTCGAAATATACCACCAGCACTCTAAAAACCGTGATTCCTATCATCAGGATGATAAGCTGAAAGAATAAATCCTTATGAAGAGCCAGATTCTCCCTGGCATTCTCCCCCGATATAAACATATCTACTATCTTTCCTGAAAAGTAAGGCACAGTAAGCTGAAGCACATTGTAAAGAATGGTGCCAAGCATAGCCGCCACATACATGCCGCGCTTGCCTTCCATATTTTCCCAAAGCCACTGCATTCTGGTCTTTGGATACTTGTTATTCTTATTACCACTCATGGCATAGTCCTCTTTAAACTTGTTTTCTAAAACCTAAAAAAGGGTATCAGTTTTGCATTTACTATGCTATAATCATCTTGTAAAAAAATAGAACAAATCTATTCTATAAAGAGGTCCGATATGGCAAATTTTTACGAATACAGTGATATATTAAATTCACCTATAGAGGCATTTTTCTGCGATTCTCCTAGCTTTCATCTGCCTGTGGAGACACATTGGCATTACTTTATAGAGCTTTTGTATGTCTATAAGGGAAACATTTCCGTCACATGTAATGAGCATGTCTATCATTTAAAGAAGGGCTCTATGCTGCTTTTGCCGCCACAGGCTATGCATGCTGTGTATTCTGATGATAAGGATCCTGACTTTCGCTATGCCTGCATGAAATTTAATATAAACCGCATCCAGCTGGTCGGAAACTATCTGCCGAATCTAAATGTACAGCTACGAAAGATAGCGCAGCTAAAGAACCCTCCTTTGCTTTTTAACGAGGAGGATTTCCCAAGCTTAGACCTGTCTGCGTTTTTCAATGAGGTCGTCTCAGAGGTGGGAAAGCGATACTATGGCTATAATTCCTATGTATACAGCAGGCTCTCCCAGCTCATGCTTTTAATCCTTAGGCACTGGTATTATAAAAATCTCATCTTCGACAGTGAGGAGGTCCTAGAAAAGGATGAGTACTCCTTCCAGGATGTGCTTATCTATATAGATGTCCACTCACATGAAAACATAAATGTGGAGGACCTTGCCCAAATGTGTAATATGAGCTATTCCTATTTTGCGAAGCTCTTTCACAAGCAGTTTGGACAAAGCTGCAAGCAGTATATAGAATTCATCCGCTTAAGTCGCGCAGAGAACCTGATTCTGTTTACAGACATGGATCTTAGCACCATAGCTACTGAGACCGGCTTTTCTGACTGCAGTCATCTGATACGCTGCTTTAGACGCCGCTATGAGATAACACCTAAGCAGTATCGCATGAAGCATAAGGTTTTATCAGCAAATTTGACGGAATAATCATCCATTTTTTGTTCATAAAAGCGACTTACAAGCAGGTATAATTCATGTTAAAATAAAATGGTTTAGGATTACTTTTAACCAAAGTTGTTTTTTGAGAGGAATCTATGATAGGAAATAAAAGAGTGATCGGCGTATGTACCACGAAGATTCAAGATACACCCAGAAGCCGAGCTATAGATTTTCTTCATAAAGAGGCGACCAGGCATGGCTATAAGCTCATGGTTTTTAACTCGTCATATGATGTTACCAAGAATTTAACAGATGAAATCGGAGCGGGTAGCATTTATGACTTTATAAACTATGAAGTGATAGATGCCCTCATCATATTTTTAAGCGGTTTTTTCGACGAAAGGGTCTACCTCTCTATAGTGGAAAAGGCCGTTGAAAAAGGCATTCCCGTTATATTGGAGGACAGAGTCCACGACCAGTGTTACACCATCCAAAACACTATAGAATCAGCTCTTGAAGAGCTAATAAACCACATCATAAAGGATCACGGTGTGACTGACACCTTCTTCGTAGCTGGTATAAAAGGAAATGAATTCTCGGAAAAGAGAATCGATGTATATAAAAAGGTGCTAAAGGATAATGGACTTCCATTCGATGATTCCATGATAGATTATGGCGACTTCTGGGAAGGACCTACACATGGTGTAGTAGCCAGACTCTTGCTAAGAGAAAAGCTTCCTCGTGCCATCATCTGCGCTAACGATGCCATGGCTGTAGCAGTCATGGATCTTTTGCAGGCTCAGGGCGTAAAGATTCCAGCGGATGTTATCGTAACTGGCTTCGACGGCTCACCCAGGGGTATGTTCTCTGCTCCGAAGCTCACCACCTGCTCGACGAATATGAATACATTTGCCGAGAAATGCATGGATATTTTAGATGGGCACTTCAGCGGAAAGACTATACCTACCATCACTGAGAATCCATATACCTTTAAACGGAGCGAATCCTGCGGCTGCAAGGATGAGGACGACATAGATATCTACGGGCTTGCCAGACAGTACCATAATCTGTTCACAGGCATGAACGGTCATGAATACATCATTTATAATGAGCTTATATATCAGCTGAATGCAGCCGGCATGGCGAACAATGCCTTCTTTTCATCTATCTCGAAGATACTGGATGAAAACTCCTACCTGTCCATCAGCCCATCCGTACTTAGCTTCGTAACTGGGCAGACAGACGCCCTCATCGGGACTGATGAACATTTGCTGGTAGTTTCATCTCACCATGGCAGCATTAGTGGCGAAAACGTAAAGTACAAAACCTCGGACATCGTTCCTAATCTAGAGGAATGGAAAAATGATGACACACTGTATGTGGTGAGCGCACTTCAGGTCGGAAAGACAGTGCTCGGTCTGCATCAGTCACGCACTGATAACATCATTAGGGACAGCCAGAAGATTAACAGAGTATTAAGCCTTATGAACCTCTTAGTGCATATGGCATTTTCTGACGTAAGACAAAGATATCTAAGAAAGAATAAGGATATCAGCACCAGAATAGATTACCTGACTGAGCTGGCAAACAGAGAGGGCATCACGCACTGGTATAAGAAATTTATAGCCGCACCTGAGAACAGGGAAAAGTCGATAGCACTCTCCATATATCACATGCCAAAATACAGCTTTATATATGAAAACTATGGCATAGAGGAGACGAAGTCCGCTGCCATGTTCGTGGCTGAGGCGCTTCGTATCGCGAATCCTACGAATGCATTTATCGCACATACCCAGGATGATGAATTCGTGGTGATAAATTACTATGAAAATGCCGATGCCATAGGAAAAGACATCACACGTGCTACTAAGGTTTTCTACGGAATCATCGATGACTATAACACTAAACGAATCAGAGAATATAACTTAGAGGTCTGCGCTGGCTGCACTGTTTCTTCTGTTAAAAAGCGTCTTCGCATTGAAACCCTTATAAGACAGGCTACCGATGAGTTGTATAAGAATTCGCTGATTTACAAGTCTTCTCTTACCGTGAGCAGTAAGAGAAAAAGCTCAAAGAAACAGTACGATTTATTCAATGTGCTCATATCCAAGAACCTGTTTTCATACCATTTCCAGCCTATCGTATCTGCTGCGGATGGCGAGATATTTGCATATGAAGCGCTCATGAGAACAGATGATGCTATCGGACTAAATCCTTTGGAGGTAATAGACATAGCTTCTGACTATCAGAGGCTGTATGACATAGAATATGCGACCATGTTTAATGTCATGAATCGCTATGTGACAGACAGGGATAAGTTTAAGGATAAAAAGATTTTTATAAACTGTATTCCGGGACACTTCTTAAATGCTGAGGATAATGGAAAGCTCTGTGAGCTGTACTCTGACCACATACACCACTTTGTATTCGAGATAACCGAGCAGGACACCCTGTCGACCGATGAGCTGAACAAGGTTAAATTCTTAGGAAACGAGAAGGGGGATAACCCTATAGCGGTAGACGACTACGGCACAGGACATTCGAACATCGTAAACCTTTTAAACTATGCACCGCAGGTTGTGAAAATCGACCGCTTCCTTATGACGGACATTCATAAGGATTCCAATAAACAGCTTCTCGTCAAAGGCGTAATAGACTTTGCAAAGGCCAACAGCATAAAGGTTCTGGCTGAAGGCATAGAAACCTTTGATGAAATGAAAAAGGTCATCGAGCTGGGTGTGGACTATATACAGGGCTACTACACCGGAAGGCCAGTCCTCAATCCTATCAGCGAAATAGAACCAGGTATAAAAAAAGAGATCATAGAGACCTATAAAACAGCAAACGCGTAGGCATTTCGCCTACGCGCTTTTTTTACTTAACCACCATCATATATACGAATCCAAACAGTCTGGCCGACATGGCGCCCTCCTTACCCTTAAAGGTAAGCGGAACCACCTTGTAATCCTTGCCATTTGCGTTCACATCCTTCGCTGCATTTACTACAGACTCTGGTACCTTCACTCGAATCTCGTATGAGTCTTCTGTGCCATCATATTCTAACACATCCTCGAAGAACACCTCATCTCCTGAGGCTATTTTTATAGATTTACCATTATCCTCCTTTAGGAATGTAAGTGAAAGGTAATTCTTCTCACCCGGAGCTACGCACATGTGATAGGTGAATGAGCCACCTGACTTCGCGTAACGCGTAGTACCGCACTCCGTAGAGCCCACAGAGCCACCCCAGTCATACATTCTATGCAGCTCATCATTCTCGTACTGACCATAGCCAGGCTGAACTGTATCTATCACCTTACCCTCTGGCTTCTCTGCCAGTGAACGTTCCTTAGCCGCCTTTATCTCTTCTATCTCAGCCTTTGTTCGAACTGTGAAATAGATGCCATAACGCTCCTCGAATCTAGAAAAATGAGGTGCGAATACGAGGTTATTTATAGTGAGTCTAAAGGTTCTTTTTCCATCAGCTGAGATTTCCTCTACGAAATACTTTTCAGGGCTATTTATAATATCTTCCGGAGTGATATCATCAGGAAGAACTATGTCGTCATATCCGCTTATCTTCTCTGCTGGTATGGTAACCATCATGCCTGTGATGCCGGTTTCCATGTTCTCTTTTCCAAGGTCTGCACTTAGTACTGTAGGTCCATACTTAAAGGCGATGCTTCTATCATTATCAGGAAGCGCAAAGGCCTTCATGGTCATCGGAAGCTTCACTGTTATCTGGCTTCCGCTTCTTAGACCATCTGCAGGGATGAGTGCATAGCCACTTTCTGCTTTATAATCATACGGCATTCCATCGATAGAGACCTTAGGAGCAGCACTACACCAGTCAGGTATGCGAAGCATAACACCAGCCTCTATCGCACCACCATCTTCAGCCTCGACAGTTATCATGACTTCATCTGTCATCTGAAGGTTCGCACTCATACTTACTGTAAGCTTCTTCTCCTTCCAGTTAAGCTTCGAGGTCTCATACATATTTATCACGACAGCGTCGTCTGTATGGAAATATATAGAGTCATTCAGCTTAGTAAAGTTTTCCATTCCAGTTCCGGTACAGCACCAGAATTTGTCGAAGCGCTGACCAAATACCTTAAAGTAGCCCGTGGACATAGGCTGGAAATATGTAGTCATACCAGTCTTAGGATTCTGCGAAGAAAGAATGGTGTTTATAAAAGCATTCTCATAAAAATCTGAATACTTCTTATCTCCAGTAATGCAAAACAGTGTCTTGGAATACTTAAGCATGTTATAGACATTACAGGTCTCACAGTTACAGTTCGTACGCTCCTTATCCAGGACGAAATCCTTTCCAAAGTGCTCCCATTCGCTGTTTCCACCTGTGATATAGGTATGCTTTTCATTTACCATATCCCAAAAGCTCATCGCATACTCGAGATACTTAGAGGCATCCACCTTCTGCCCGCCGATGACCTTTCCGTGACATGCCTTATAGCGATTCAAAGCTCCGATGAATTTAGGAATGGTGGTATTCGCATGATGATTATTAAGCGCATCTACACCACCCGCGTTTACTCGCTCGAAGAGCTCCTTCGAATCAAAGTAGTGTGCAGCCACAGCATACTTTTCCTCGTCAGTCAAAGAATAAAGCTCGTATAGCACATCATTCATTCCGCCATACTCTATGCGTATAACCTGCGCTGCAGTCGACTCGTCCCACGCACTCGCACGGTCATAGGTCCAGTCTCCTATACCCTTAGCCAGAGTAAGCGCTGGCTCATAGCCAGTATCCTTGTACACATCTAAGATACCTGCTAATAGCTTATGCATGGTGTACCAAGGCACCCAGGCCTGAGTGATGATATTAGTAAGATTCTTTTCTATATTATCGAACTGCTTTTCTACGTTTTCCTTATCTACTATGGTCGCGCCGAAGATGAAGCCCTTCTTTCCCTTGGAATTCGCCTGGCACTCTAAAAGACCATCCACCAGAGTGGCCATCATGTCCTTTGCCTTTTTTGCATCCTCTGCGCTCACGCCTGGATTCACATAGGCCTGAGCTATAGCACTAAGGTAATGTCCCATGGTATGTCCACCTATAAGAGTAGACTCCCAGCCCTCATAGCGCCCCTTGCCCTTCATATCAAGTCCTGCGGTCTCCCTAAAGCCCGCCAGAAGCCTGTCCGAATCAAAGGATAACAAATAATCCAAATCCTTAGACAGCGCATTCACGCAGTAAGGATCCAGATTCACAGTTTCTTTCATAGAAAATTCACGGTATTTGTTTGGTATAGAGTTCATATGATTAAGCCTCCAATTCCTTTAATGCCTCTATAAACTGCTCCATATATCTTTTTTCACCTATGGACACACGTAAACAGTCGCCTAATTCTCCTACATTTTTATATACTTTAATAAGAATTTTCTTTTCGGATTTCATCTTATCTACCACTGTCTGAGCTTCAGTCTTTGGCTCAATAAAGATAAAATTACCTGCTATACCTCTGTGCCTGTACCCTAACTCATCCAGTGTCTGAACCAGGTACTGCCTGCCTGATTCAAACTTTTCTATTAGACTATCCAGCATCCCTGGCGTTTCCAAAATCTTCTCAGCAAAGAGCATAGCAAAGGCATTTGTGTTATGAGGGGTGCAGTACTTTTGTACCATCTTCACATCCTCTGGATGACCTACCACGTAGCCCAAACGGCATCCCGCAAGGGAAAATAGCTTTGAAAATGTTCTGGTAACTAATACGCGTCTTTCGTTTAAAGCGTATTTTATAAAAGTATTCGGGTAAAAGTAATGGTAAGCTTCGTCAATAAGAACAGTGATCTGCTTATCACGACAGACCCTCATCATCTCTTCGAACTCATCCTCTGAATAGACATTACCCAGTGGATTATTAGGATTCATAAGTATAAGCATCTGCGTATCGTCAGAAAGTTCTTTTATAATATTAGCTATAGGCATAGTGAGGTCTTCCTCATATGGAACCTTCACAAAATCTCTGCCATACATCTCTGAGTAGACCTGAAACATAAAGTATGAAGGTACCACTCCCACAATACGACCACCTACTGAAGTAAACGCCTGAATGATATAGCGTATACCTTCCGCTGAACCATTTGTCAGGCAGACATGCGTTATATCCGTATTCAAATGATTTGCGAGCACCTCTGTAAAATGCAACGTTTCTGGATACTGCGATAGAAATTCCGGTGTAACCGCCTTTAGTACATCAGCCACAAAATCCTCTGGCAAACCACCAGGGTTCTCGTTCAAATCAAGCCTAAGATAGCCTTTACGCTCATTTTGGTCAAATATTCTGACCAAATTTTCAATGTCTGGATTTAAATAATACATAATGGCTCCTATTCTATACAATCCCTTGAGTAGCATCTACTCAAATACTATTATATCATTCATACATAATCAATGAAATAATTCTTGTGTGGTAAATTTGGGGTTTCAAGTATGCGGCGATTATAAAACTTTAACCAACACATTTTTCCCAGAAAAACCTATTCCTATTTGGCATATGTTTTCCTCGCTTATTCCTAATTCATGTAATTGCGCTGCATACTTCTTATCTTTTATTTGACACAAGGCTCTCCCAACTGTTTCAGACAAATCTTTTTCCAATTTAGACTTTACCTTGAATTCAAAGACAAACGCTTTTTTTCTAAATCTCTTGGTATCAGCATTATGTCATATCTTCCAAGCCCACTTTCATGATTTGATTTTAATAAATAGTCTTTCTCCAAATCGACTAACAAACCCAATATAAAACCATGGTAGAATCGTTCTGGACTAGTAAACTCCGACTCGCTTATACCTCCATCAAAACTGCTAAAACAATTCAGCGCCACCCTCGAAAGAAATTCATTCATGTATTCTTCATTTTCTTCTAACAAAGCTTGAATAAAGCCATTATAATTCTCATAATCATCCACAAACCACTCATGCACCAGATTTTTCATCATAACCATGACTTCTTTATTTGTAATGGATAAGGTATATGAATAATTTCCATTTTCCAATAATACCTTTTGGTTAATCTTCAAATATCCTGCAGCTAATAGAAAACTCCATAAAGCATCCGTCCTCTGTTCAAGCTGATCAAAAGAAATCTGTTCATCTAATACACACTGTATTTCATTTCCTTGTAATAACCTTTCGATTGCTTTTTTAACTTCTGAAGTAGACTTTTTCATTAGCATCGAAACCAATCCGTTCGACGAGGTATTAGTCCAATAGCAACCAAACTCTGAGAATTTCAGAAAATTTTGTATGGACCATGGATTATATATACCTTTATAGTTTCCAAACGTAAAACCATCGTACCAATCCCTAATCTTCGGCAATTCATCTATCAGCCGTTTTCTTTTTAAAACATCTACCAACTCACTTTCTGTAAAACCGAAGCATTCTTCGTAGAGCGGCGTAGCCGAGGTTACTACCACCAAGTTATTTAAATCTGAGAATATTGATTCCTTACTAATTCTGGTAATACCAGTAATAATACCCCTTTCCATGTATGAATTGGATTTAAAAGTATTATTAAAAAAATTACGAAAAAGCGCAGTAGTTTCAAGCCAATAATGCATTGCATAGGCTTCCTGCAAGGGAGTATCGTACTCGTCTAGCAGAACTATCACCTTTTTATCATAGTACTTATAAAGTGCTCCAGCCAAACGATTAATAGACATCGCTATATCTACTTCAATCTTTTCATCTACTTCGCCCGATATAAGACAATTTGAGAATCTATCATATGTATTAAGTATTAACGGATCATCTATAACATCAATATACTTTCCATACAGTCCATACAAAAGCTCCACTAATTGAAGCAGACTAGCATAATAATTATCTGCTTTTATCCCAGCAAAGCTTAAGAATATGACTGGAAATGCATTCTTTACCTCAGTAGACTTATCCCACTCGTCGATTACCAAGCCTTCAAAAAATGAATTGCCCATGTACATATTAGAAAAATAGTATTCTAACATGCTAAGATTCAGCGTTTTACCAAAACGCCTCGGTCTGGTAATCAACGTAACGCGATCCCCAGCCTCCCACCATTTAGAGATAAAATATGTCTTATCTATATAAAAAGCCTTTTGCTGTCGTAACACTCCAAAATCCTGAATACCAGCAGCCTGCATTTCCTGTTTTTCAGCAACCTGCATTTCTCGTTTTCCCGATTTAGGTCTTCCCGGCTTGATAGCATCTAATGGAACCATCCACCGATTACCTTCTATCACAGCACCTTCTATCAGCCCCTCTTTGCACCACATATTCACAGAGCGCCTCGAAACACCCCATAATTCAGCTATTTTGTTCGTTCTAACATATTCACTCATATGCATGCCTTCTCCCGAATATATTTTAATCCACATCTAAAGTATAACAAAAAACAGGAAAAACTCAATAAGAGTTTTTCCTGTTTTTTGACTAACTGATTATTTCAACCTTCGAGTTCACCCGATACACTTTTGAGCCCCACTTTATCCTCAATCGCTTACAGTGTAACCTTATATCTATGTCTAATCTTCTGCATAGTCCTATCGTCGAATCTAACCAATCCATCTTTTTGCAATCTACCTAGAACAATACCTGGATCCCTATTAATTGACTCTGCAAAGCAAAGAATGTCGTCCAGCCCAAACAGCCCACTCTCCACAAAAGAATTATATCTTTCCCTCGGAATCAAGCAATCTTCTGCAAATATATCAGCTGCATGTTCCCGTTCGCCTGATTCTTTTTCAAACGATATCCCATAATCCCCATTTATAATATGTCCAATTTCATGAAATAACGTGAACCAGAATGTATCTGAATTTAGTCGTCTATCATTAACCATTAACATAATATTATCGCCAATCTTTTTGGTCGCTCCATTAATTTTAGAGCCCACTATATTGGGAAGAATGACGAATATAACACCCGCCTCTCGAAACGCTTCTCTAATTAGCTGATAAAACTCATTATGGTTTTTAGTAAGAGTCAATGCATATTGCACTGTATCTTCAAATCTTTTCTTATTAAACTTTGGTGCTTCTATATCTAGCGCTACATTTGTAGCAATCTGAACCATTAGATTAGCCTTAATAGTACTGCCTTTTTCCAACGATGCCGCCGACCCTCTAAAGCTTACAGCCATATCACGTTTTGTAAATACCTTTAGCGTTGCCACATTAAGGAATTTACGCACGACCGCTATTTGCTCGTCTTTCTTTCTCGGCAAATCAGGAAATCCAAAATTCTCTCTAAAATACTTATAATCGAAAAATTCAAATATTTCTCTTTCTTCAATCAACTCTTCGCGCGATTTAAATTCTGCAATAAGTGCATCATATGCATTTTGCAGATTCAACCAGTAGTTTACGCTAGTACCAATCATTCTAGAAAGCTTCATTGCTATATCAATGGATAAACTCTGCTCACCACGAATTAACAAACTTAAATTCTTGGGCGTGGTATCTAATCTCTTAGCAAAATCTTCTTGGGTTAATCCACTTTCTTCTACAAGTTCTCCAATATAATATCCTGGGTGAAACGCAACCGAATCATTATATTCTATATAATTACCCATAGTGTTTGCTCACCTCCACTATTCTGACAGTTCTGACATTTTGTGATATTTTATCAATATTACACGGAATATATGGCTGTTTATCGTCATCCAATGGTTCCAATATTATGCGCCATGGTTCCTTCCTTGATTTTACGTCAATCGCGAAAAAACCTTCCAAATCCCTACCATCTTTGTTCTCTAGTCTATGAAAATGAAAAGTCGGCATGACTATAATATCTTTAATGGTATCTGCCTGCTTTAGAGCATTTATTCTTGCTAAAAGGCTAGTGGCCAATACTTCGTTCCCACCCAAATGCTTTTTAGCAGCCCTCAAGTTAATACATATATCCTCTGTTTCGGATTTGTCAAAAACTAATTCCAAGTGTTCCTCCGAATCGGATTACCCATCGGGTAATTTGATTATAATCACATAGCACTACTTTGTCAACATGAATTACGCCGCTTTTTCTATAAAAATCACACCAATCTGTACTCCACGTTTTTACCCAGCGCCACGGCGTATTTTTCCAGAAACTGAAAGGTGGGAGTACACCGCCTAGACTCAAATCTAGCTATTGCAGAAGTAGCCACACCTATCATGTCAGCTATATTCTGCTGGGTTAACCCCTGTTTTTTTCGTTCTTCAACCAGCGCTAAAACCAAGTCACTCGTTTTCTTGTTTACCTCTTCATCTATGAATTGCGCATATTCAGCATACCGAAGCTTCCGTTCTTCGTTTAGTCTACATGTCTCTGCCAAAAGTTCTATATCACCATTTTTAATATAATAATCCCGTTTACTCATTATCCCACACCTTATGCTATTAGCTACGTCTTTATAAGCAACAATCTTTATATTTACATCATAGTATATAACATTTATGTTATATTGTAAATAAAAAATGGACACCTAAAGTATAATAAAAAACAAGAAAAACTCAATAAGAGTTTTTCCTGTTTTTTTTGCATCTGACTCATTTTATTATCTCAATCATACAACTATGCTTTTTTGCCTTTTCATCATAGTTTATTCCTACTAAAAGAATCTCTTTATCATAATCCTTTAGTGCTCCAGTATACCTACGTTCTTTTATCTGCTTTAGAGCGGTATCTGCATCTTTATTATATTTAAGTTCCACTATCATAGCCGGACGTGAACCAGCATTTACTCTTGGAATAAACACAAAATCTGCAAATCCCTTTCCAGCTGGCATCTCACGTATCACATTATAATAAGCAGGCGCTGTAAAATATGCCATAGTCAAGACACAACTCAAAGCATTCTCATCGTTGTATTTTAGCACCGATGCATATGTATCGTGGGCTAGTTCAATTATCTCAGCAACCATTTTTTCATCTTGCGCAATTGTAGCACGAAGAAGCTCATCGCATTTCAACACAGACTTTGCTACATCCTTCCAGATGCCAACATTAAGAGCCGCTTGAAATGCCTTTTTGACCTCATAATTAGGAATAAACGAACTTCCATCATCACTATTATATCCCAAATATCCCAGATGAATAAGCGCAGTAAGAGCATCGTCCTTA
>JAZRWF010000104.1:0-33161 GCA_045599565.1 Lachnospiraceae bacterium | reverse complement strand
TTCTCTACAAGGGCACATCACCTTGGCGGTGCTATTGTGCAGACTCTCAAAGATCTGATGATTCTTTTTGCAAAGACCACATATCTTCAGAGTGTATATGGTTTTGGTAATTGTAGTGGCTACGATGCAAACCTTGCACCTACATACGGAGTTAAGGCTAACGCAGTAGTGGGTGGCGGTCAATTCTACGGAACAAACGACGAGAGAAGCCTTAATAAGATATTCCATAGTATTGTATTAGGCACATATCAGCAGTGGATGAGAGACCCATTTGAGTTAGTAGTAAATGGTAGAGTAAAAGTATCTACTAATTACACGTACGACCTTACTGGTGCAAATTATCTTGACACTGGCATCAACGTAGCTAACGTAGGTAACTGGGTATATGCAAACAAGCACACAAGCGTACCTGGTTATGGCGATATACCAATAGCACCATATGGCGGTAGTAGCGTATTGGGCGATTGTGACGGAACTTACATAGCCCCAAACCAGTCATCCATCTTGGCTGTTGCCCTACGCTTCGGTAGTTGCTACAACGGGGCAGGCTATACGGGTGCTCGTGCTCGTCATTGGCACTCTGTCGCTGGGAATAGCTACTGGGACTTTGGCGCTGCCGTTCTTCTATTGCCACCTGTCGGCGTAGCCGCCTAGGGGGTCTGGGGGGTTGCGTAGCAAATTCCCCCAGATTAGATTTAATAAAAAGAAATAGAAGATATATAACAGGGGAGAAAATCAGCACCATCTTGGCTGTTGCCCTACGCTTCGGTAATTGCAACAACGGGGCAGGCAATACGGGTGCTCGTGCTCGTAATTGGAACAATGTCGCTGGGAATAGCAACTGGAACATTGGCGCTGCCTTAAACTATCCAAAATCGGAACATAAATATAAAGCTGATTTTCTTGCTACACCGCTGGCGGTTGAAATACCGCTTATCCGCCATTATTGGTTAGGGGAGTGGAAATTAACTTGATACAGGGCTAACAGTAAAGCGGTCGCACCTACTGTTAGTAGAGGATAGAAGAAAAATATACTCGAAAGGAGTACTTGATTGAAAGAGTACAGATACCTGTATAAACAAATGCTTGACGAAACAGTAATACGACAAGCATATAAAAAGCTACGAAAAGGTAAAACAAAACGAAAAGAGGTACAAGCCATTGATGCAAACCTAGACGAAGAAGTAAAGGCTATGCGTTTGATGATAGAAAACACAAAGCCGCCTGATGTTCCAGTAGAACATCCTGAATTAGCTTTTAAGCCTAGAATCCATAAGCCTAAAATCATAGTAGAACATGGCAAACAGAGAAAAATCTATATGCCTGATATTTACGAACAATGGTTACACCACATTATTATCCTGGTATTAGAACCTATAATAACAGCCACAGCATATAAATACTCGTGCGGTAGCTTTCCAAAACGTGGCGCACACTATGGCAAGAAACAAATAGAAAAGTGGATTAGAAGTGGTGATGGCATAAGAAATTTCGCAAAGCTAGATATAAGGCATTTCTACGATAACATAAGACTTAAAATCTTAATGCGAGAGCTTAGAATACGTATTAAAGATGAGTGGTTTTTATACATCATAGAATTATGCTTAGTACAATTCAAAAAGGGCATACCACTAGGCTTCTATATTTCACAATGGCTAGCGAACTATCTTTTAGAGCCAGTAGATAAGTTTATAACTGAAAAGTTAGGACTTAAAAAGGATGCTAGATATATGGATGACATAACCATATTTGATAACACCAAAAAGAAACTGCAACAAGCTATAGTTCTTATAAAACAATTCATAGGTAGACGATTCAGGTTAAAGCTGAAAAATAACTATCAAGTCTGCAAGTTTTACTATGAAGGCAAAAGAAAACTAGGCAGATGCTTAGATTTTATGGGATTTTTGTTTTATAGAAATAAAACACTTATGCGTAAAGGCATAATGCTTTCGGCTACACGGCTTGCAAAGAAATTACATAAAGCTAAAGAGTCAGGTCGTGGCTACTTTGAGAAACACCTAAAAGCTATGCTTAGTTATATGGGTTGGTTTAGTTGTACTGATTCATATAACTGTTATGAGGAATATATAAAGCCTTATGTAGTGATAGGAAAGCTCAAAAAGATAGTATCAAAATTAGATAGGAGGAAAAATCATGAAACAGTGGTCAAAAGAAACGTGCTCACAGCAACCTGCAGAGCTTCAGCTTATTGCATCTAGTCTTTATATACAAAGACGAAACATAGAAAAGCGAATACATGAAGAGACGGATTTTCAGCCAGCGTACACAGATTATCTTTGTGAGAGCAGAGAAATCACGGAAAGTGAGCTTTCGATGCTTCAGAGCATTGAAGAGATTAAAACAGATGAAGCAGTAAGCGCAGCTATCGACGAGTACACTACACAGCTTATAGAGGGAGGTATCATCTAATGAGTTATTTAGTTGAAAGCCTAAAAAGGTTATATACAAAAGGCTCTCTCACAAAGGAGCAGATTAGAGAAAGAGTAGAAAAAGGTACTATTTCAAAGGATGAATATAAATATATCACAGGAGAAGATTATGAATAAGCAGGTTGCAAGATTGTCTACTCCAGAATTGCTAGAACTACTGAAAGTGATATCTGAAGAATTGGAAGTGAGGCTAATGCAAGATGCGTGACAGAAACCGTTGGCTGTGGGAGTACAGCAAAAAGTTAGGCTGCATAGTGGCTGGTTTGTTTGTGTGCTTTGTGGTTTATGCCTGCATCATCATGTATGTAGAGCATGATCTCAGTTCACTAGGGCAGATATCCAGTGATGTAGCCCATGTAATGGAAGCATTCTGTATAGGCTACCTGGGTAAGGCAGGGTTAGAGAATGTGTTTAAGATAAAGGGAAATAGTAACGATGAGTGTGGTTGATTTAATCAGCTTAAGCCTGGCAGTTTTTCTGTCAGGCTTTTTAATTGGTATCTTAGTAGGTTATCACAGAAAGGATAATGAATTATGAACAAGCTAACAAGTAGAAAGTTTTGGATAAGCGTAGCCGCTTTTCTTGGATCCATCGGCACATCTATAGCTGGTATTGCTACTGGTAATGAGACCGTTGCAGCAGTAGGCATTGTTTGCAGTGTAATTTCAGCAGCTATCTATGCTGCAGCAGAGGCTTATGTCGATGCAGCCAAGAAGGAGGACTAATTCATGCCACCAATTGATGAAGTTGAACTAGCAGAAAAACTTTCAGATCACAAGCATCGTATAGGTTCGCTGGAGCATCGTATGGATGCAGCAGAGACAGTAATCCATGAAATTCACGACATATCTACATCAGTACAGCTTTTAGCTCAGGAATCAAAAGCTACTGGAGAGAAAGTGGATGCATTGTCCGATAAAGTAGGAAAAATAGAAAAAGAGCCAGGCGAGAAAGCTGTAAAGTTGAAAGATACAATTATATCAGAGGCACTAAAGGTTATAGTAAGCGCAGCAGTTGGAGCTGTGTTAGTTCTTATACTTAAACAATAAGGAGGAGCATATGGCACGTATTGGCAGTGCACGTATAGACGAAGATGGGCATATCTCTGGCGGAGTGGCTGGAGATCAGACTGGTCGAGAGGTCGCAATAGAAAACTTTTATATGCATTCTAAGAAGTGGCTTGCATTTAAGCCAAAGGATAGAGCGGTCGCTCTAGCTCTGGCACAGGCAATGAAGGATGCATGCGAGAATAATAACATAGGTTACGACCAGAAAGAGCGACTAGGAGTTTATACCTGGGTAAATGCAGGCATAAAGATTAAAAAAATCGATAAGCCTACCGAGTGTGATTGCTCTGCATTGGTTAGAGCATGTATTCTGGAAGCTACTGGCATAAGCCTTTTGAATTTTAATACTTCAAGCGAGCCGAACGTCCTTAAAAATTCAGGAATGTTTGAGCCTGCATTTGAAGTGAGGAGTGAATCACAACTAGAAGTAGGTATGATTCTAGTTACCAAAACAAAGGGGCACACAGTTATAGTAGTAGAAGCTGGTGTACCAACTGGTTCCAAAATGGAACAAGTACCGGTTAAGCCTGCAGATCCATCAAAGATAGACAGTGCAAAGTTTTGTGATTCCAGCATAGCCGGTAAGTATATTACTACAGCACAGCTAAACCTCAGGACTGGTGCAGGTACGAGCAAGGGCATTATTTTTGAATTACCTTATGGGGCAAAGGTCCAGTGCTTTGGATTTTATAATAAGGTAGGCGCAGATAAGTGGTACTGTGTTAAGTATGAAGAAATAAGTGGATATTGTAGCGCTAAGTACCTAAAAAGGGTATAACAATTATAGGCTCGAAGGCAGCCAAGATTAAGACCATGCTTGCAATGTAAAATGTAAGACTTCTGGGTTGACCTGGAGTCTTATTTTCTGTAAAAATTATATTTAGTAAAATGTCACAAACTTCGACAACTAACGCACAACTAACAAAAAGGCTCACAAATGGCGTAAATGCGTTATAAAAATTTTCTTTGTAGCAAAATAGAATTGAAAGTGTTATTATATTCTAGTTAGACTATGTAAACTATACTCTTTTGAGCATAGAGAATGTTTCAGGGGTGATTGACATGACGAAGGTAGATATTATTTCTGGTTTTTTAGGTTCAGGAAAGACCACATTTATTAAGAAGCTTTTAGCGGAAGCACTTAAGGATGAGAAGGTAGTTCTTATTGAGAATGAGTTTGGAGAAGTAGGTATTGATGGCGGATTTTTAAAGGAGTCTGGCATTACTATAACTGAGATGAATTCGGGTTGCATTTGCTGCTCATTAGTAGGAGATTTTGACAAGAATCTTCGTGAGGTAGTGGCTACATATTCACCTGATCGTATTATTATTGAGCCTTCAGGTGTAGGTAAGCTTTCAGATGTTATGACTTCTGTCACAGCCTTAGAGGGTAGCCTTGATATTAAGCTTAATGCTTTGGTGACTGTGGTAAATGCGCTTAAGGCCCATAAGCAGATGCGAGCATTTGGCGAGTTCTTTAACAATCAGATAGAATTTGCCACCACTGTAGTGCTTAGCAGAAGCACACAGGCTACAGAGGATCAGATGGTATTCACTGTAGAGCAGATTAAAAAGCTTAATCCAAAGGCGAAGGTTATCACCACAGCATGGGCAGTTTTGGATGGAAAGCAGCTCCTTTCGGTTATGGAAGGACAGGATAATCTGGATGTAAAGAAGCTCGCTGAGGAAGCTCATGAAAGTCATGAGAAAGAGCATCATCATCACCATCATGACCACGATCACGAGCATGAACATGAGCATGACCATGACCACGAGCATCATCATGACGATGATGATGCATGTCCAGTATGCGGCGGGCACCATCATCACGATGAAGATCACGACCATGACCACCATCATGAACACGAGCATGACCATGAACACCATCATCATCACGACGAGGACGGTCACTGCTGCTGTGGACATGACCATGACCACGAGCATCATCACCATCATCATGATGCAGACGAGATTTTCATCAGCTGGGGCAAGGAGATTCCTAAGAAGTTTGAGCGCAGCGTGATAGAAAATGCTTTGAAGGCATTTGCTGAGACAGAGGACTATGGCGTAATTCTTCGTGCTAAGGGTATGGTTGAGTGTACTGATGGAACATGGGCTTACTATGATCTCGTGGATGGCGATTGGGAAATCAGAGAGGGAGCACCTGATTACACATCACGACTCGTTGTTATCGGCTGCGACTTAAAGGAGCATGAGATAGAGAAGCTTTACGGACTGGAGGATTAGGATGTCAGTACCAGTTTATCTGTTTACTGGCTTCATGGACAGTGGAAAGACGACACTTATTCAGGAAACCTTATTTGAGAATGGTTTTGGAGAGGATGGGGAGTCGATACTCATCATTGCCTGTGAGGACGGAGATGAGGAATATGATGTAGAAAAGCTTAAAACGGTTAGAGCTAAGCTTGAATACATTTATGACAAAAATGATTTTAATCCAAAGAATTTAGAAGAACTATATAAAAAGTCAGGCTGTGATGCAGTGTTTTTGGAGTATAACGGAACATGGGAGGCAGCACCGATATTTGAGGGGGCACTTCCTGAGGGCTGGGAGATAGTTCAGACATTGGCGACTGTTGATTCTACTACCTTTGAGAATTACATGCAGAATATGAGAGCCATGATGCAGGAACAGCTATTCAAAGCCGATGTAGTTATTTTTAATCGCTGCGATGACAGTACTAATAAGCGCAAGTTTAGAGCTAATATAAAGGCTATAAACAGACCGGCTCAGATAGTATACGAGAGAGCAGATGGAACTGTGGATGAGACAGAGGAAGAGCTTCCATTTGACCTGAATGCTGATGTTATAGAGATAACTGATGCGGACTATGCGATTTGGTTTACGGATTGCATGGATAACTATAAGAAGTATGATGGCAAAACGGTTCATTTCACAGGTCTTGTGTATAATCCTCCAGGTGGAAAGCTTAAAGGCGCTTATGTTCCTGGAAGATTCGCGATGACCTGCTGTGTGGAGGATATACAGTTCCTTGGAATGATGTGTAAGGTGGCACCGAAGGATGTTATCCCTGCTCATAAAACCTGGGTGGATTTCACTGGTCGTATAAAAGTGGAATTTACCAAAGAATACAGGGGTAAGGGTCCTGTGCTGCATCCTATATCAGTGGTTCCTTGTGAGCAGCCTGAGGATGAATTGGTATACTTTAGTTAAAGTTGGGGTTTATTTTTAGTTTATATAAAGGAGTAAGTCTATGTATGAAATCTTGAAGAAGGAAAAGCTTGCTGACAAGATTTTCCTTATGGTTGTCAAGGCACCACGCGTAGCTGATAACTGCCTTCCTGGACAGTTCATCATCGCAAAGCTTGACGAGAAGGGTGAGCGTATTCCACTTACTATCTGTGACTATGACAGAGAGAATGGAACTATCACCATCGTTTTCCAGACAGTAGGAGCTTCTACAGAGAAGATGTCTTACCTGAATGCTGGCGATGCATTTTCAGACTTTGTTGGACCTCTTGGTATGCCTTCTGAGCTTTGTGAGGAGGAGAATCTCGAGGAGACCAAGAAGAAGAATATCGTATTCATCGCTGGTGGCGTAGGTACAGCGCCTGTATATCCTCAGGTTAAGTGGCTTAAGGAGCACGGTGTAAATGTTACCGTTATCATGGGTAGCCGTACTAAGGATTTGCTCTTCTATGTAGATGAGATGAAGGCAGTAGCTGGTGAACTTTACGTGACTACAGATGATGGAAGCTTTGGTTTCCACGGTGTGGGTACAGCTCAGCTTCAGGAGCTCGTAGACGGTGGAAAGAAGTTTGACCACTGCGTAGCTATTGGACCTATGATTATGATGAAGTTTGTATGTAAGCTCACAAAGGAGCTTGGCATTCCTACAGTAGTTTCCATGAATCCTATCATGGTAGATGGAACTGGAATGTGCGGAGCCTGCCGTTTGGTAGTAGGTGATAAGATCAAGTTCGCCTGCGTAGATGGACCAGAGTTTGATGGACACTTAGTAGACTTCGAGCAGGCTATGGTTCGTCAGCAGCAGTATAAGACCTGGGAAGGTGAGCAGCTTTTGGCAGTAAAGGAAGGTGACAGCCACCACGGCGGCTGCGGAAATTGCGGAGGTGACAAGTAATGGGCGACGTATTAGTAAGAGTACCTGTACCTGAGCAGGAGCCAGCTGTAAGAGCTAAGAATTTTGATGAGGTTTGTCTTGGATATAACAAGGAGCAGGCTGAAGAAGAGGCTGCTAGATGCCTTAACTGTAAGAATGCACAGTGCCAGAAGGGCTGTCCTGTTTCTATAAATATTCCAGGCTTTATCGCACAGGTTAAGGAAGGAAATATTCAGGGTGCATATGATGTTATCTCTGAGTCATCAGCACTTCCAGCAGTATGCGGACGTGTATGTCCACAGGAGAGCCAGTGTGAAGGTAAGTGTATAAGAGGTATAAAGGGCGAGCCAGTTTCTATCGGTAAGCTCGAGAGATATGTGGCTGACTCTGCCAGAGCAGCAGGCATTAAGCCAAAGAATGATTCTACTCCAAACGGTCACAAGGTGGCTATCGTAGGTAGTGGTCCTGCTGGTCTTACCTGCGCTGGAGATTTAGCGAAGCTTGGCTACGATGTAACCATCTTTGAGGCTCTTCATGAGGCAGGCGGTGTACTCATCTATGGTATACCTGAATTCCGTCTTCCAAAGGATGCTGTAGTAGCTAAGGAAGTGAAGAATGTTAAGGCTCTCGGTGTAAAGATTGAGACCAATGTTATCATCGGTCGTTCTGTTACTATCGATGAGCTCATGGAAAAGGAAGGCTTCGAGGCTGTATTCATCGGTTCTGGAGCTGGACTTCCAAGATTCATGGGTATTCCAGGTGAGCAGGCAAATGGTGTGTTCTCAGCTAACGAGTTCTTAACCAGAAATAACCTCATGAAGGCATTTAAGGAGTATGATACCCCTATCAGCCGCGGCAAGAAGGTCGTAGTTGTAGGTGGTGGTAACGTAGCTATGGATGCTGCACGTACCGCACTTCGTCTCGGTGCTGAGGTTCATATCGTATATCGTCGTGGTGAGGAAGAGCTTCCTGCACGTGTGGAGGAAGTACATCACGCTAAGGAGGAGGGCATCATCTTTGATCTTCTCCAGAATCCTACCGAAATCCTTGTAGATGAAAAGGGCTGGGTAAAGGGAATTAAGATTATTAAGATGGAGCTTGGTGAGCCAGATGCTTCTGGCCGTCGCAGCCCAGTTGAGATTCCAGGAAGCGAGTATGAAATCGACTGTGATACAGTTATTATGTCACTTGGTACTTCTCCAAACCCACTTATCGGTGCTACCACTAAGAACCTTGAGATTAACAAGCGCGGTGGTATCGTAGTTACCGAGGAGGGCGCTACATCTAAGACCGGTGTTTACGCAGGTGGAGATGCAGTTACAGGTGCAGCTACAGTTATTCTCGCTATGGGTGCTGGTAAGACTGCGGCAGCTGGAATTCATGAGTACTTCCAGAATAAATAATTAGGAGTTTTTGAGTCTTGAGAAAAAGGGTCTACAGAATTAGTGAAGACAGATTCACCGATGTGATGCCAGAGTATAATCTGCCATCAGCTTTAGATCTCACCTGTTATACAGGTGAGGTCTTTAGCGGTGTTCTGTCTTTTTCTGTTTCTGAAGGCCAAAGCATGCGCGGCGTAGTATACTGTGATTCGCACTATGTTCATATAGAACAGCCTACCTTTGAGGGCGAAAGTGTAGATATCGCATTTACTGTGCCAGATGTGCATGTGAAAAGTGGTGAATTCATCCAGGGAAAGTTTACTGTGGTGGCAGTGGGTCTGGAACAGGATATACCATTTAAGATTGTATATAAGGATGCCTTGCCGTGTCTTTCAGACGGTACAGTTATAGAGAGCCTGAATCAGTTTGCTTCTCTTTGTCAGGTTAGGTTTAATGAGGCTGCGACTCTGTTTTATAGCGAGTCGTTTGGCCGATTTGTGAGTGCTCTTGGAACAAGGGAAGCCTTGCTCTATAAAGCATATTCTAAAGCGTTAGTCTCACAGGCGAATGTAGACGAATTCCTTGTGTCACTGGGTCTTAAGGAGTCAATGACCTTTGACGTAAATGAGACAACGGATACATATTATTCAGTAAGTGAAAATGTCAGAGGTACTGTGGAAATTACACGCAGTACTTGGGGATATATAGATGTGGAGGTAAAATGTGACAGTGACTTTGTCACCGTTGAGAGAGAGCATATAACCTCAGATTTCTTTTTAGGGTCTGTGTTTGCTATGCACTATTACATCCACGCTAGTAAGCTGCATGCCGGAAATAATCTGGCTAAAATTACATTTGATTATAACGGGATTCATAAAGAAGTAATTGTAATGGCTTCCACAAAGCAAAAGGGTGTGGTGGAGCAGTTTGAGTCAAGGGTGCCGCGTCTTGCACTTAGTGGACTTAAAAAGCTTTATATGGAATACCGTTTTCATAGAATGACCACGGCAGCCTGGGCAAGTGATTCCTTGAAGATTTTAGAAGGAATAGACATAGATCCAGAGGATGTGAATGTGATGCTCTATAAGGCCTTGATATTCATCACAAGTCACAGGACAAAAGAGGCTGCCTGGATAATAATGGACTTAAAGAAAACTATAGCAGACAGGCATGGTGCACAGTTTGCAATGCTTTTATATTTAAGTGCACTTTTAGAGCCTCAGGAGGACTTTGTCAATGAGGTAACTGCGCAGGTAGAGGAAATCTATACCAAATACACAGATGATATAATGGTTTTCTGGTGTTTGTGTTATCTGCGTGAGGAGTACATAAAGAATCCGGCGGCTAAATTTAGTGAGGTATTAAGTAAAATTTCAAAGTATCCTTCGCCTATCATATTTGTGGAGGCTTATGAGGTATTGTCTGCTCATCCATACATGATATCAGAGCTATCAAATGAAATTTTGACTGTTTTGAGATGGTGTATTAGAAAGAAGGTATTCTCAGAGGATATGGCTATGGCCTTGGCGCAGGCGACCAGCAGCTATAAGTTCTATGATGAGGCAATCTTTGAGGTGCTAAAGGCAGCATATGAGCTGTATCCAACAGATAGCATGCTTTTGGCTCTCGTCAGCTTTTTGCTTAAGAGTTCGACAGTACGTGTGGCAGATCATAGATGGTATGTGCTTGCACTGGAAGCTGATTTAAAAATTGCTGGTGTGTTTGAGGCATACGTAAACTCTATGGAAAAGAATTCAAGAGAGGTGTTACCAAAGGTTCTCTTGATGTTCTTTAAGTATAACAATGCACTTAGCTTTGAAAGAAAGGCTCTTTTATATGCTGATATATTAGAGCATCGAATGGATGATGCCGCCACATATAATGAATACAAGGATATAATAGAGCGCTTTACGGTTGAAATGCTAAAAAGCGGTCTGATAGATGATAATCTGGCGCTGTGTTACAGCTGGCTTATGGATATTGGCATAGTGGATGAGTCCTCAGCCCGTTCAGTTGAAAGCCTAGTTTTCCGAAGAAGAGTCAGCACTAATGTATCAAATGCAAACAGAGCCCTTTGCTTCTCAGAACAGTATGGAGCTCCTTTTATTTCGGATTTTACCGATGGAGTAGCATATATAAGACTTGTCGATGATACAAGTATTGTTTTAGTGGAGGATAAAAACGGTATTTTGTATGCATCAAAAAAAGAGATAGATATTGAAAAAATAATAAACTTTGAAGCATCTGTAATGGATGATGTCAGAGGATTGGCGCCTATGGATAAGGGACTTATCCTTAGGGATATTATGGAACGACAGGTCACTAAGTCTTATGATGGCTTATCAGATGATAGCATTATGCTCTTTTTGAATGATGAAAGCATAGCTGTGAAATATAAGAGAAGCCTCTATGCGGATTTGATAAGCTATATGCGTGGCATAGGTCGCGGTGGAGTAGTCCTTGGATATTTCATGAGAAGCTTCGATTACAGGGTATTGTCAGAGGATGCCGTAGCTGCGCTAGCCAGTGTAGCTATAGATGAGGGAAGATTTGACCTGGCGTGGGAGTTAGTCACTAAGGATAATGGACAGGCTATCAGCTTAGAGGACATTCACAGACTATGTCACTATAAGGTTTCATCGGGCAAAATAGAAAATGAGCCGGATGATACGCTTTTGATTCTGTGTGCAGCTTGTGCCCAAAAGGAGTCTGTCAGTGACTCTATGGCTGATTATCTGGCACGATTTTTCGTCGGGGCGACAGAGCTGATGATCTTAATCTATGAAAGAGCTAAAAATGCATCGGCTTCCTATGTAGAGCTGGCGGAGAGGATACTTATTCAGTCTCTATACAGAGGATTTATGCCGTCAAAGGCGGACGCAATCTTTATGGATTACAGCAGCAGAAAGAATAATAAGCTGGTAGTGGATGCTTATTTAAACTTTGCTGCGCATGATTATCTGATAAATGAGACCAAGGGTAGTGAGCTTATTTTCTCGGTTATCTATGATAGATATAGAAGAGGTCGTCATTTGGGCGAATCGATGAGAATAGCACTTTTGAAGTTTCTTGTTTTATATGAGACACCTTCGGAGGAAAATCTGGAGGTTCTTGATGAAATTTTGGGAGACTCGATACTTAGAGGTCAGTATTTTGGATTCTATGAGAGACTTTCCTATGAGATGCAGGTTAAGTATCACTTATATGATAAATATTTTGTAGAATATCATGATGCGCCGGAAAAGTCTCTATATATTGCTTATTCCATTAATGCCGGTGAGGAAATCAAAAAAGAGCTGGGTGAGATGTATGATGGTATATATGTTAAGCCATTTACGCTATTTTTTGGAGATACGCTAAGCTATGTTATAAGCGATGAAGAGGGCTGGGAGAAGAAAAATGAAAGAATAGACTTTTTGCCAGCCACTGACAGTGCGAGGGAAAGCAGATTCACTATCTTGGGCGAGATTAACAAGGGCATTTTGTATGATGATTCAGACCTGCTTCGAGCCCTAAAACGTTACCAGGGTCTTTCAGTAGTAGCAGATAAATTATTTACAGAGATTTAAGGAATGGATTCAGAGCGCGGATTATATCTGGGAGTAGATATATCAAATAAATACACATTGCTGTCCTGCTACAGACTCGAGATGGAGGAGCCTGTAACTGTCAGTACTACGCTTGGCACAGAGAATTATCTTGTGCCTACTTATGTTGCCAAAAGGCGTGGTATGGGTATGTGGTATTTCGGTGAGGAAGCAAAAAAGGCCGTGAATATCATGGAGGCAAATGGTGTAGACAATGTATATAATCTTGCCGTGCAAAAGGAAAGTGTTCAAATAGAAGACACTGAGTATTCAGCGCGAGAGCTTCTGGTTATCTATTTTAAGCGATTCTTTTCATCTGTAAATATAGATTTGACTCAGGTTAAAAAGCTATGTGTGACAGTAGATACTGTTACCATGGAGACTATGGAGTTGTTTTCTTATATTGCTAACATGTTAGGGCTTGAGAATAAAAGGCTCATGCTTATAGATTATAAGGAAAGCTTTTATTACTATGCTCTTTCTCAGAATCCGTCGCTTTATCTATCGGATGTGTCTCTTTTTGACTATTGTTCACAGAATCTGATTCATTTAAATTTAAATAGAAATCAGAAGACAAAGCCGCAGTTTATAACCATCGAAACTACTAATTACGGTGAAGTTTCGGAAATGACCTCCTCACGCTTTAAATCTATTTGTGAGAAGATAATGACTGAGAAAAGATGCTCCAGCGTGTATCTTTTAGGTGAGACCTTTGAAGGAGATTGGATACAGGAAAGTCTGTCTGTTCTTTGTAAGGGCAGAAAGGCGTTTCAGGGTCGAAATCTGTATTCTAAGGGGGCATGCTTTGGCGCAGCTGTAAAGTCTGGCGCTGTGGAGTGGCCTTTTATATACATGGGAGATAATGAGCTTAAGCTAAATTTGTCCATAAAGGTAAGCGACTTGAATGAGCTCAAATTTATTTCTCTGATAGAAGCTGGAGACAGCTGGTATGAAGCAAAGGGAGAGTGTGAGATACTGTTAGATGGAACTGATGGAGTTCTGGACTTTTGGGTTCAAAGACCGGAAAGCAGGGATGCGCATTTGGAGGAATTAGAGCTAACTGATCTTCCAAAACGAGCAAACAGAACTACCAGACTGCGTATTTCAGCACTTCCGATCAGTGATAAAAAGATAGCTATTACTATTTTGGATTTGGGATTCGGAGAAATAGTACCAGCCAGTGGCAGACGCTGGGAGCATACTATCAGCCTGGAGGAATAGCATGAGTACCATGATTCTTTGCAAGCAGCCGCTTGCACTTAATCCATACTACATAGAGGAAGCCTCGCTAAATGTATTTTCCTTGGAAGAGCTATGCTATTACATGTTGGAAAACGTGTATTCACTGGGAACCGGCTTTATGTCTATGGAGCTTACGAATTGGATAAAGAATGAGCTTCACATGAGTGAGTTATACGTTGAGCTCACTGATTGTATTAGGCAGGGGGCACCACTTCATATTTTTACGGGTAAAATTCTGCTTGCCTGCGGCTATGCCACAAGAGCCGAGATAAAGGATTTTTTGGCTATTGTATCCTCGTTTGAAAATAAGACAGAAGCAGAGAGAGCTAAGATACGTGGTGACAGGCTTCTTAAAAAGAGTAGTCTCGTGGCTGCGATATATGAGTATGAAGCTCTTTTGACAGCAGGAAATAATACAATGACAAAGCCTTTTATAGGTGATGTTTACCATAATTTGGGTGTGGCCTATGCGAAGCTGTTCCTGTTTGAGGAGGCAGTAAAATGCTTTGATAAGGCCTATCAGATGAACCAGAGAAAAAATACTCTGTATCAGCTTTTGTATGCTGCCAGAGCTACTGGTAAGCAGGAGATAACAGATGCGATGGTGAAAAGATATCTGGTGAGCAGCTTGGATTTGGCTGAGGTAAATACAACGGTGGATGAGACTGTTAACTGTTCTACCATCAAAGAATTTGATGCAGCATTAAATTCTACCAGTGATTTAAAGGGGCAGGCGGTGGAACTGTTTTTAGGCTACAGGGCTGAATATGAGCGTCTGGCTGGGTTAAATGTCTAGTGATAGCAGGGTATATGTCGATTTAATATGAAATTCTTTAAGAAAAAGAAAAAATCGAATAATTCAATAGACGAAGCTTTCAAGCGCGTATACAAAAAGCTGGATGATATAGACAGCTTTGAGGATCCGCATAAGCTGGAGCAGTATGTTCTCGTCTCGTGCGAGCAGATCGTGACAGCGGCTAAGGATATTGAGCACGATAAGAAGGAATATCGATTGATCACGTCTTATCTTGAGGATATAAAAACTATTGAAACCTTGCCTGGTGAGGTTTCAAGAGAATTGATAGAGGCTGGAAACAAGATTTTGGAATTGGAAAAGAGCCTTAAGAGTCTTTCGGAAACGCGAAGGAATATTACTCTGGAGCAAAAGAGTATTATTTCACAGGAGGAAGACGATATCCCTAGTATCATTAGTCGTATGGCTGAGAATGAGGCATATAAGGACTCCCTGAAGAAGGAACTTAAAAAGCTTGAGGGAGAGAAGATGACCTATGAGATAGCCAGGTCTGATATCAAGGAGAAAAAGTCCCTTATCAGTAAGCTCTCCATGCTTCTTTTAATATGCTTTGGAACTGTATTTCTTTTGCTGTTTGTCTTTTCAAAGGTAGCGAATTCAGATATGAAGATAGAGCTGCTGATTCTTTCTTTAGTAGGTGCAGTATCTGCGGCAGCTGTGGTGTATCTGCAGGGGAAGATGAAAAGGGAGAATGCATTTGCGATAGCGCATTTGAATACTGTTATAGGGAATTTAAATGTGGCTAAGATGAAGTTTGCTTCAGTGACTTCGGGTATAGAATTCACAAAGGATAAATATCAGGTTAAGACCTCCGCAGAGCTGAATTATATATGGGAGCAGTATACGCTCTCTGTAAAGGATGAGGAGCGTCTGATTCGTGGAAATGAGGATCTGGAGTTCTTTTATAGAAAGTATAATAGGCTTATAGATTCACTGAATCTACACGATGGAAAAATCTGGAAGAATCAGATAAAGGCAATTGTTTCCAGCGAGGATATGACTGAGGCTAGACATAAGCTGGTGAGCAGGCGTCAGAAGCTAAGAGCGCACATGGAAAACCGCAGAGAGTTTATCGTAAAGGAGCGAGCAGAGGTGGATAAGCTTATGGCTAGACGCCAGCACTATCTGCCGGAGGTTCAGGAAATCCTTAAATCTGTAGATGCAATCACTGGCCTTGACCAGATATAATTACATTTTACACAATTTTTACTTTTTAGGTGTTTATCACTTGATTTTCACATTGAGGTATTACACTATTTACTGTGAACGAGATGTTACTATTCACAGCTGATATATGAGCAATGCTTGCATCGTCATGCTTGCATGTAAGAGGCAAGTATTACTCATATATCTAGCCTGTGAAGCAGGAACTCCACCCACATGAGCAATCCGCTTACGTTAGTAAGCTTTGAGCCTGGAACAGGCGAGATTGCGAATGGTGGCGTGGAGGACTGTGAATAGTAACATTGAAATGTTTATTCACAGGAGATAATGTAATGCCTCAATTTGTTTTTAACCGGTATGAGAAAAAATATCTTATACCACCCGAGATATACGAAGAGTTTTATGGAAAGGTACTCGAGTATATGACGGAGGATGACTACGGACTATATAATATTCGAAACATATACTATGACACGGACAATGATCAGCTGATACGTACTTCGATAGAAAAACCAGTTTATAAGGAAAAGTTTAGAGTCAGGTCTTATGGAGAGCCGAAGGACGATTCTAAAATTTTTTTAGAGATAAAGAAGAAGTATGATGGAATAGTTAACAAAAGACGTATTTCAGTAAAATATACGGATGCTATGAATATGCTCGAAGCCGGCAGCGTGGATACCACGAAAGGGCAGATTCATAAAGAGATAGATTATTTCATAAAGCATTATGGAATAGTACCTAAACGCTATATAGCATACGACAGAAGAGCTTTATTTGGAAAAGACGACAGCGAGTTTCGCGTGACCTTTGATGAGAATATTAGAAGCAGAACGCATAATCTGACCTTAAAGGATGACACGGAAACAGAGAAGCTTTTGCCTGACGGTGTAAGGCTGATGGAGGTAAAGATTCCTGGCGCTATGCCACTGTATTTTTCAAAGCTTTTGTCGCAGTATAAGATTCAACCAGTTTCATTTTCAAAATATGGAAGCTTTTATAAAAGAGATTTAGAAAGGTAGGTTTATCATGATAAACGAAGCTATTACAAATTCTATAGAAGAGGCAGCAAATGTGGCTGCTAATAACCTTACAATTGGCACAGCCATAATATATGCACTTATCGCGGCAGTGCTTGGACTAATCATTTCATGTACATATCAAAAGACTGGTAAGGTTTCGACTGGATTTGCCAGAACGCTTGTTATACTTCCTGTATTAGTATGTGTAGTTATGATATGCGTAAATGGCAATCTGGGTGCATCGGTAGCTGTTATGGGAGCGTTTTCTCTGATCAGATTTCGTTCTCTGCAGGGAACTGCCAGAGATATAGCCTATATATTCCTTGCTATGTCAGTGGGTATCGCCATATCTGTAGGTCAGCCTGTGTATGCAGTGGTTATTACGGTATTTGTATGCGCAGTGCTTTTACTTCTTGGAGTGACTAAATTTGCAGCCAAGCCTAACAATGAGCGAGAGCTTAGAATCACTATTCCAGAGGATTTAGATTACAATGATATATTCGATGATATCTTTGCAAAATATACGAAAGAAAATAAGCTGGTTAGAGTGAAGACTACCAATATGGGTTCTATGTATGAAATTACCTACAGGGTAGAGATTAACGATGAGAAGCAGATTAAAGAAATGATCGATGAGATCAGAGTTAGAAACGGAAATTTGAATGTGGTCCTAGGCAGATGTGACCTAAGACCTGAGGAGGAATTATAATGTTAAACCAAAGACGAATGCTGCCTTTAGCAATGCTGGGACTTTGCATGGTTTTGGCAGCTGGATGTCAAAAGACAGCTGGTGAAAATAACGCTAGCGATATAGTTAATATAAACAGCGCGCAGACTGTAGAAGAGAAGACAGTCTCTACTACAGCTCAGATTATAGATATCTCAGCGGGAGGTGTGTTTACCATCACACAGGATGGATATTATGAAATAACAGGTAAGAGTGATAATGCAGCCATTCTTGTAAATGGTGATAAGATAAAGGTTACGCTTGTATTAAACGGAGTAGAGATGAAGAATCCGACCGGTCCTTGTATCTATGGAAATAAGTCGAAATCTATCACGATTAACCTGGCAGCAGGCACGACAAATGTTTTGGCTGATGGAAGCAGCTATGAAAAATCCTCAGATGGCGCAGACCTTGGAAAGGGTGTTATCTTTTCAAATGATGACCTTATTATCATGGGTGAGGGATCACTTGAAATAGCCGCAAATTATAAGCATGCCATCGTATCTGATGATGACCTTAGCGTGGAGGGTGGAAATATCACGATTTCTAAGACTGTGTCAGATGGACTACACTGTAATAATATTCTTACTGTTAATGGTGGTAATATAAAGGTGCTTGAAGCTGGCAGCGATATTTTAAACTCAGAGATCGATGTAGTGATCAATGGTGGATCAATATCAGGTGTAAGCAAGGATGAGGGTATAGAAGGAAAAAATGCTGTTTATGTGAATGGTGGAGACATAACCGTAGAGGTGAAAGATGATGGAATAAATGCTGGTACATATATAGAGATTAACGATGGAAATGTCTCTGTGACTACATCTAGAGGCGATGCGATAGATTCGAACGGTTCGATAGTTATAAATGGAGGCGATATCTATGCAGCTGGAGGCATGGCACCAGAAGGAGCTATCGATTGCGATAACGATGCTGTTTTTATAAATGGTGGAAGAATTACGGCTATAGGCTCTGTAAACAGCCCTATTTCAGCTGAGTCTAAGCAGGTAAGTGTAGTATATGGCAGTTCAGCTAAGGATGATATTATAAAAATACTTGATTCAGACAAGACTGAAATCTATTCATATACAGCTAAGGTGTCTGGAACCACACTTATTATTTCAATACCTGAGCTTGAAATTGGCAAAAGCTACACTATTACAAAAAATGGCACAGAAGATATGACCTTTACTGTGGAGTCGGCTGTAGTTCAGGCGGGAGGCTCTGCCGAAGGCATGCAGGGCATGCGCGGAGGCTTCGGTGGCAACAAGGGAGACAAAGGTAATTTCAATGGTGAAATGCCAGAGGGGTTCGAGGGCTTCCAGAGAGGTGAAAAACCAGAAGGCTTCGAAGGGTTCCAGCGCGGTGAACGTCCGCAGATGCCTGAAGGTGGCTTCCCACAAGGGGAGAAGCCTGACAAAATGTTTTAAGTTTATATTATCCTACGTACAGGACACAGACTAGCTATCCTATGCCAGTGACTGCCAACGCTATTCCACTAAGCTTATTCTTTGTCAAAAGTGGTCGCCTCAACGCGCCATCCGGGCGCGGTTCGGCTCAAGTTTACATCCGTGTAAACTTGACCACTTTTGTCTTCGAATTTCGCTAAGTGGAATTACGCTCGTTGCCAAGTGGCATAGTCTTGCTAGTCTGTGTCTTGTACTTAGGTTATGAGTAAACGTAAGCGAGAGGGGCAGGCTGATTGACATTGAGCGACTTGGTCGAATTATCAATTTCACTTTGCGAAATGCACAGCCGCATACGGGAAAAATAACACGATGTTATTTTTAGCCGTAACGTGCCACGGATGGGACCTTGCGGCGACCGTATGCGGCAAAGCATGAGCATTAGTGAAATGATAATGAAGATCACTCGCGAAATGATAATCAGCCTGCCCCTCTCGCGTTGGGTTACACATTGACTATCTGATTCGCATGTATTATCATTATGCTTTGCAGGATTTATAGTGGCGAGGAGTGTGGCATATGGGCAAGACGGGACTGGTAATGGAAGGCGGATCAATGCGCGGTATATTTACGGCTGGTGCGTTGGATGTGCTGATGGAGAATGATATTACATTTGACGGCGCAGTGGGAGTGTCTGCAGGCGCATGCTTTGGATGTAATATAAAGTCAAAGCAGATAGGTCGTGCTATAAGGTATAATAAAAAGTATTGCAAGAACTGGAGATACATGAGCCTTCGCTCCTGGATTTTGACGGGAAATGTATTTGGTAAGGAGTTTGCCTACTATAAGCTCCCGTTTGAGCTGGATGTGTGGGATGAGAAAACCTACAGGGAAAATCCTATGGATTTTTATGCCGTGGCCACTGATATGAAAACTGGCGAGGCTGTTTATCAGCTTATAAATGATGGTGGTGTGGAGGATATAGAATGGATTAGAGCTTCTTCATCACTTCCTGTAATGTCAAAGCCTGTTATTATAAATGGCAGATATCTTTCAGATGGCGGGACGAGCGATTCTATTCCGCTTAAGTTTATGCAGGAAAAGGGCTATGAGAAAAACTTTGTAATACTGACTCAGCCTAGAGATTATGTAAAGCATTTGAACAAGCCATTTTGGGTGTTTAAGCTGGCACTCAGAAAATACCCAGCTCTGATAGAGGCACTTAAGAAAAGACCTGATATGTATAATGGCGAGACCGCTTATATAAGGAAGCAGGAAGAAGCGGGAAACACATTTGTTATAGCGCCTCCAGCGAAGCTTGATATCAGCCCTATGGAGAAGAATCCAGATAGGATGGAGGCAGTTTATCAGCTTGGCAGAAAAGTTATGATGGAAAATCTGGACGGACTTAAAACTTTTCTTGAAAAATAGGCGTAAGGCTAATATAATAAAATGCACTTTATTTAATAAATCAAGGAGTTTTTGAGATGAAAATTAGAACAAGATTTGCACCTTCTCCAACAGGCCGTATGCATGTTGGAAATCTTCGCACTGCTTTGTATGCTTACCTTGTGGCTAAGCACGAGGATGGAGATTTTATTCTTCGTATAGAGGATACTGACCAGGAGCGTGAGATGGAGGGTGCTGTTGATATTATAAATAGAACCTTAGCTGCCACAGGTCTTGTACATGATGAGGGGCCAGATAAGGACAAGGGTGTAGGCCCTTATGTTCAGTCTGAGAGACAGGCTGCTGGAATATATATGGAGTATGCAAAAAAGCTTATCGATGTGGGACAGGCTTACTACTGCTTCTGTGATGAGTGCCGTCTGGCTTCACTTAAGACAGAGGTGGCTGGCAAGGAGATTACTGTATATGATAAGCATTGCCTTTCGCTTTCAAAGGAGGAGGTAGAGGCTAAGCTGGCAAGTGGTATGCCATTTGTTATCAGACAGAATAATCCAAACACTGGAACCACTACATTTGTCGATGAAATATATGGTGAGATAACAGTAGATAATGCTGAGCTGGATGATATGATTCTCATTAAGTCTGATGGTTTCCCTACATATAATTTTGCAAATGTGGTAGATGATCATCTTATGGGAATCACTCATGTAATAAGAGGAAATGAGTATATTAGCTCTACCCCTAAGTATAATCGTCTCTATGAGGCATTTGGGTGGGATGTGCCAGCATATATTCACTGTCCACTTATCACGAATGAGGAGCACCAGAAGCTCTCTAAGAGAAGCGGACATTCTTCATACGAGGACCTTTTAGAGCAGGGCTTTTTAAATGAGGCTATTGTAAACTTTGTCGCTCTTCTGGGATGGGCGCCAGAGGGAAATGAGGAGTTTTTCACCTTAGAGGAGCTTGTGAAGGTATTTGATTATCATCATATGAGCAAGTCACCAGCTGTGTTTGACATGGTTAAGCTTCGTTGGATGAACTCTGAGTATATGAAAAAGCTTGATCCTGAGAAGTTCTATGAGATGGCACTCAGTTATCTTAAGGAGAATATTAAGTCAGATGTAGACCTTAAGAAGGTGGCTGCGATGGTTCAAAGCCGTATAGAGGTTTTCCCAGATATAAAGGATCATGTAGATTTTATCGATGCAGTGCCTGAGTATGATGTGGAGCTTTATACTCACAAGAAGATGAAGACGAATCCAGAGAATTCGCTCGAGCTTCTGAAGGAGGTTAAGCCTGTGCTTGAGGGTGTGTCTGAGTGGAATAATGATGCACTATTTGCAGCGCTTTCAGAGTGGGCTACTGCCAAGGAGTATAAGACAGGCTTTGTTATGTGGCCTATTAGAACTGCTGTGAGTGGTAAGGCGACTACACCAGGTGGTGCGACTGAGCTTATGGAGCTTTTGGGTAAGGCTGAAAGCTTAAAGCGTATAGATGCCGCTATTGTAAAGTTAAGTTAAGGAGAGTGCGATGGCAGAGGATATGGAAGTTTTCCCAGTAGATGCTGAGGATGATGATTTAGTAGTAACACTCGATTTGGATGACGGTTCACGTCTTACCTGCGAGATACTGACTATCTTTGAATGTGAAGACAGAGAGTACATTGTGCTTCTTCCACAGGATAAGCATGGAAATCCGAATTCTGATGGACAGGTATATATTTATCGATATGAGGAGGCTGAGGATGGAACGCCTTCTTTAGATAATATCGCATCAGATGAAGAGTATGATAAGGTGGCAGCAGCTTTTGAAGAACTATACTACGAGGATGAGGACGACGAGGACGAAGAGTAGTCTAGTTCATTTCGGCTATGAATCTCGAAGGATACAGGAGTTCCCTGTATCCTTTTTTTAATGAGTATAGATACAACGCTTCGGAGGATCTGGTAATGGCAACGTAAAAAAGACGGCGCTCCTCCTCTATGGAGTCTTCGGTTTGAGCCTTGTGAGATGGAATGATGCCCTCATTAACATTCATGATAAAAACATGGCGGTACTGGAGACCTTTGCTGGCATGCATGGACATTAGTGTCACTCCTTTAGAGGTAAGCTTTTTTTCCTCGTTTAAGGCGTCAAATAGCTGAACGTTTTCCTGTATTTTATCTAAAAGAGCAGGAATAGAATGAACCTCTCTTGAGAGAGTTTGAATCAGATCGGTATAGTAGAATAGGTCATCTGGCTTTATAGCAGCAGCAAATGCATGCTCCTTTAGAAAAGCATCGTAGCCAGCAACTTTTCTGATGTATGAGATGGCAGCAGATGGGCTGTGGCTTCCCATGGCATAAAGATCGTTTTTTAGATTTAGAATTCGCTCCTGCATCCATGGCTTTCCGCAGTAAAAGGCGTATATTTTGTCCATGTCCAGCAGCGCAGCAGCCTGTCTGGTAAGGAAACGATTTGGCTTATTCATTATTCGAATCATATCGGTTTCATCTCCTTGGCAGATGGAGAGTCTTAGGTAAGAGCATAAATCCTGCACTATCCAGTGAGAGTACGGATTTGGCAGGTGATCTCTGGCGGAGAAAGGTATGTGACTGTTAGCAAGATATTCTATAAGCTTAGTGGCCTGGGTGTGGGTGCGATAGAGTATAAGTGCATTAGAATATGACTCACCGTTTTCGTGAAGTGCGGATAATTTCGCGCAAATATCCTTTAGCATAAGGTTTTCGTTTTCAGCTTCAATATAGTTATAGGAACCACCAGTGCGACTGCTTTTTATGGTTTTTATAAGGCGGTTCGAATTGTGCTGTATGAGCTTTTTTGCCTTGTCAACTATGGCACAGGGGCATCTAAAGTTTGTTTCCAGGTTTATGGTGATAAGCTTTGGGTAGTCTGCTTTAATCTGTTTTAGTATGTGAGGATTGGCTCCCCTAAAGCCATAGATAGACTGGTCGTCATCACCCACTATAAACAGCGATGGATTCTCGCCAGCTAAAAGCTTCACGGTGGCGTACTGCAGGTCATTCATATCCTGAGCCTCGTCTATAAGAATGTATTTAAAGCGAGTCTGCCATTTTTTTAGAATAGCAGTCTTTTGCCTAAACAGGCGATAGGTGAGACCGAGCATATCATCGAAATCTATGAGCTCATAGGTACGAAGAAGGGAGTTATAGCTTTTGGTGAGGGAGAGGACATGTTCATATTTCAGCTCACCGCCATAGCTTTCACGGGTGGTTTTTAGCGAATTTTTAAGCTTGCTGACTGCAGAATCATATGTGGCAAGAAGTCCCTCATCCTTGAAGTTAAGATTTGCCTGTGCCATGGCCTCCTTAAGTATGGCGAGTTTTCTTTTGCCAGTGATAAGAGAGTCTGGTTTTACGATACCTTCAACAGTTAGAATCTTGTAAAAAATGGCATGAAAAGTACCAAAGACGACAGGCGCCGAGTGGGTCATCATAGGCTCAAAGCGATTCTTCATCTCGGTAGCTGCAGCCTTCGTAAAGGTAATACAAAGAATCTCACCAGGCGAAGCTTTTATCTCTGGAGAGTTAATAAGATATGCTATTCTGTTTAAAAGTAGTGTGGTTTTGCCGCTGCCCGCTGAGGCATTGATAAGAGCCTGACAGGAATTTCCTGGCAGGGTCACGGCTTTCTTTTGATCTGGCGTTAGCTCCATATGCTTTCGCCTTTTTGACTGATGCACAAATAATAGCATCATCAGGGCTAAAAAGCAATTGTGTAATAGAGCTAACTTTGCTATAATAATTTGGTATGTTTTGTAGAAAGGGACAAAATGGCATTTTCACTGAAAAAAGGTTCATTTATGATAATGGGAGCAAGGCGCATGGCAGAAAATTGTGTGTGCTTTACTTTTGTTGTCCCTGCAGTGGATACTAAGTGTGCTGTTTGCCTTTATGATAAAAAGACAAAGGCATTGGTGGAGAGGGTTGAGCTTTCTGAGGATTACCGAATGGGTCTTGTGTATTCGGTGGAGATTAGCGGCCCGGCCTTTGACAAGCTATGCTATTTATATGAGCTGGATGGTGTCCTCTCCATGGATGAATATGCTAAATCTGTGGTAGGCCGAGAGCTCTTTAATGATCAAGAGAGAAAAGAAAACGGCTTTTGTATATATGCTGGCATAGAGCCTGTCGCTAAAAGGTGGGAGGATAAGAAGGTAAGGATAGAACCTTCAGATATGGTTCTTTACAAGCTTCATCTCAGAGGCTTTACAAAGGAGAACAAGTCAAAGGATGCCGGTACATTTGCTGCGTTTATAAGAAGACTGCCATACCTAAAGGAACTGGGAGTTACATCACTAGTTTTCATGCCGTTATATGATTTCGAGGAAGTGATGTATGAAAAAAGACAGCTCCTTGATAAAAAGGGTGAAAGACACATATCCTGGGAGCCTTTAGATAAGGTGAATTACTGGGGCTATGGAAAGGGTTATTTCTTTGCACCTAAGGCTTCATACTTTGGAGTAAACCCGATAGAGGGTATGAAGAAGATGGTTAAGGCTATCCATGAAAACGATATGGAGATTATCATGGAGTTTACAATGGATGGTCAGAGCTGTGATTATGTGAAGGCCTGTCTTAGATATTATGTGACGAATTTCCATATCGATGGATTTAGACTTATAGGAGCTAAGGTGCCTGCTCTTGAACTGATAAATGACGCATATCTTTCTGATGTGAAGCTTATTTTTGAGAGTGTTCCGTCTGAGATAGAGGATATAAATGGTGTTCATAAGCATGTGTTTGTGTGCAATGATGGCTTTATGAATGTCCTTCGTCAAATGCAGCATGGCATGAATGGCAACATGGTGGAGCTTACGAACCATTTGAAGCGTCAGAGCAGAAGCCATGGATTTGTGAATTACGCATCGAGTGTAAGCGGATTTACGCTTCTTGATTCTGTGAGCTATACAGCCAAGCACAATGAGGCTAATGGCGAAGAAAACAGAGATGGCACGAACAATAATTACTCCGTGAACTATGGCGTGGAGGGCAGCACCCGAAATAAGGGTGTGAATGCAGCTAGATTATTAAGTGTGAGAAATGCACTTGTTCTTACCATTCTAGCGCAGGCTATTCCTGGCCTAAACAGCGGTGATGAGTGTCTTAATTCAGCGAAGGGAAATAATAATCCCTACTCACAGGACAATGAGGTGGGCTGGCTGAATGCTCCGAAGACAAAGGATGCGAAGGCCTTGTATGCATTTGTGCAGGGACTTTTGACATTGAGAAGAGAGCATAGGGCTATCAGGTCAGATTTGCCTATGAGTATTTCCGATACGAAGCACATCGGTCTTCCAGATCTTAGCTATCATGACAAAGAGCCATGGTCAATGTGTGTATATGATGGACAAAAGACTGTGGGTATACTATACGCAGCAGCTTATGCAGATGAAAGCGAAGATGTATTTTTGGCATGTAACTTTAGCTACAAGGCAGAGCGAATAGCTCTTCCAAGGATTCCGGGACCTGGCAAGCGATGGCGCCTGGTGGTAAATACTGCTGCCGATGCCCCTTATATAAAAGAGGGCGTGGAGCTTTCGGATGAACATTTTGTAGATTTGAGTGCGGGTTCTGTAGCTGTTCTTTTGGCTGTGCCGACAGCTGCTAAGACGAGAAAGACAAGCACTGTGAAGGAGAAATAAATCATGGTAATGGATGAGAATAAAAAGATTATGTACAGTGGTATGCAGGCCACTAACACGCTGACCCTTGGAAATTATCTGGGTGCGCTCAAGAACTGGGTGAAGCTTCACGAGGAGTATAACTGCTTTTTTGGCGTTATGGATCTTCATTCGCTCACAGTCAGACAGGATCCAGCAGCCTTCAGAGCAAATGCTAGATCGCTTTACGCGCTTTATGTGGCTGCAGGTCTTAGTCCAGAGGATAACTGCATCTACTTCCAGTCGCATGTATCTGCGCATGCAGAGCTTGGCTGGGTGCTGGACTGCTATACCTACATGGGTGAGCTAAACCGTATGACTCAGTTCAAGGATAAGTCTGCTAAGCATGCAGACAATATCAATGCAGGCCTCTATACTTATCCTGTACTTATGGCTGCAGATATTCTTTTGTATCAGACAGATGTAGTTCCTGTAGGTCAGGACCAGAAGCAGCACCTCGAGATTTGCCGCGATATAGCTGAGCGATTCAATGGAATCTATGGTGATGTATTTAAGATTCCAGAGGGATACTTTGGAAAGGCAGGAGCAAAGGTAATGAGCCTGGCTGATCCTACCAAGAAAATGAGTAAGTCTGATGAAAACAAAAATGCGACAGTTCTTCTTCTTGACAACAAGGATATTATCATTTCTAAGTTTAAGAAGGCTGTGACAGATTCTGATGCAGAGGTTAGATACGACGTGGAGAATAAGCCAGGTATTTCTAATCTTATGGAGATATATAAGACTATCACAGGAAAGAGCTTTGAGGAGATAGAGAAGGAATTTGCCGGAAAGGGATACGGAGATTTTAAGCTCGCAGTAGGTGAGACTGTAGCTGATGAGCTGGCGCCTCTTCATAAGCGTTATGATGAGCTGATGGCAGACAAGACTTACATAGATGAGTGCATTAAGAAAAATGATGATACAGCACGTTACTTTGCAAATAAGACCTTGCGCAAGGTACATAAGAAGATAGGTCTCTTACAGGTTTAATTAAGGGAGGAACATGAGCCATGTCTAAGGTAAATGTAGTAGTAGGTTGCTTCTATGGAGATGAGGGAAAGGGCCGTACAACGGATCATCTTGCACAGTTTTGCGAGGTGGCAGTGCGTGCTACGGGAGGAAATAATGCTGGACATACCATCATTATAAATGGCAAGAAATTCGCCATGAGACTTACTCCTTCAGGCATTCTTTCAAACAAAACAGTAGCTATCATAGGTAACGGTGTAGTTTTAAATCCTAAGGTGCTGATCGACGAGATAAATATGCTCAAGGAAAATGGCATCGATGTAGACAAGTGGCTTAAGCTTTCTGAGAAGGCTCACGTTATTTTCCCATATCACCCAGAGATGGATGTCATGCTTGAAAGCCGCAGAGTAAACAAGATTGGTACCACTAAAAACGGCATCGGTCCTGCTTACTGCGACAAGTTCGAAAGATGTGGACTCAGAGTAGAGGATCTTTATAAGGCAAACTTCAAGGAACTTCTTTTCGGACAGGTGAAGGCCAAAAATGAGCTTTTGGCTGACTTTGGAGTGCAGCTGGATGCCCAGGAAATCTATGAGACATACACTGAGTATGCTAAGATTTTAAAGCCTTATGTATGTGATACTATTTCTCTTATCCATAAGTATATCAGAGAGGATAAGATGATAGTATGTGAGGGTGCACAGGCTACACTTTTGGATATCGACTTCGGTTCATACCCATTCGTAACCTCATCTAATCCTACTATCGGAGGAATTCTTACAGGTTCTGGTATCTCAGCTAGAGATATAGGAGATGTATATGGCGTTATCAAGGCATATTCAAGCCGTGTAGGTGAGGGTCCTTATGTGACTGAGCTTAAGGATGCCACTGGCAATCAGATAAGAGACTGGGGTCACGAGTATGGAACCGTTACAGGACGTCCACGCAGATGCGGATGGCTTGATCTGGTGGCATTGAAGTATGCTATAGACATAAATGGTGTAAACTATATTAATCTTAATCATCTCGATACCATCGGTCGTTTCGACGAGTTTAAGGCATGCTATGCTTATGATGTAGAGGGTGAGGAGGTATATGATTTCTCTACCAATGAGGAATTTTTAGCAAAGGCTAAGCCTATTTATAAGACCTTTAAGGGTGCGTTTGGAGATATCAGCAAATGCAAGACCTTTGAGGAGCTTCCAGTCCAGGCTCAGGAGTATGTAAATTACATCGAAGAGTATACAGGCTGCAAGGTGAAGCTTATCGGTACGGGTGCAGACAGAGAGTGCATGATTGTAAGAGAATTCTAAAAAAAGACTTTACTTTTGGGTGTGGTAATGCTAGTATTACCACACCTTTTTTATCCAAAATAAGACTTCGAAGCGAGGTCTTATGGTCAATATTATACATACTGCCACATTATGTGGCATCGATTCAAAGCTCTGCGTGGTGGAGGCGGACATATCTGAAGGTCTGCCTGTTTTTGATATGGTCGGCTTTCTTGGAAGTGAAGTAAAGGAAGCTAAGGAACGCGTCAGAGCTGCTCTTAAAAACCAGGGGTATTCCTGGCCGGTGAAGAGAATCACCGTGAATCTTTCCCCAGCTAATATTAAGAAAAATGGTACGGGCTATGATTTGCCTATAGCGCTTGCCATCATAAAGTCGATAGCTATAGATGAGCTAGATACAGATGGGTTTATAGTTATAGGCGAGATATCCTTGGACGGTAGGGTTCTGCCAGTAAGCGGAGTCCTGCCTATGGTACTTTGCGCCTATGAAAGCGGACTTAGATCAGCTATGGTGCCTATGGAAAATCTAAGGGAGGCATCGCTAGTGCCTGGTATGAAGGTAATAGGGGTATCGAATATACAGGAAGCCTATGACTATTTTGCAAAGGGTGTGGTTCCAGAGGGCTCGTCTGATGGCTGCTTAGATGATGTCCAAAAGGATAATCTTATCTGTAATGCAAACTATGATTTTTCAATGATAAATGGGCAGCCTATGCTAAGACGTGCCTGCGAGGTGGCTATATCAGGTATGCATAATCTCTTGATGGTGGGGCCGCCGGGCGCAGGAAAGTCTATGATAGCGAAGTGCATACCGACTATTCTGCCGCCTATGACGATGGAGGAAAAGGTGGAGCTTTCGAAGATATACTCTGTCTGCGGTGAATTTTCAGCTGCGGCAGGACTTATGGAGAAACGTCCGTTTAGAAATCCTCATCACACTATCTCGCAGCAGGGCTTAGTGGGTGGCGGAACTACGCCTGCACCGCGCCCTGGAGAGGTGAGCATGGCACACAAAGGAGTGCTGTTTTTAGACGAGCTGACGGAGTTTCATAAGGCTACCTTGGAGGTTTTGAGACAGCCGCTTGAGGATAAAACGGTAAGTATCAGCAGGGCGAGCGGAACCTATATTTATCCGGCGGATTTTGTACTAGTAGCGGCGATGAACCCATGCTCCTGCGGGTATTATCCTGATATGTCAAAGTGCAGGTGTACTGAGAATTCCATTATGAGGTATATGTCAAAGATTTCTCAGCCGCTTTTAGACAGAATCGATATCTGCGTGGAGGCACCTACACTGACGTATGATGAGGTGGTTTCAAAGAATAAGAATGAGAGCAGTGAGTCTATAAGGGAGCGAGTGATGAGATGCCACGAGCTGCAGAGAATAAGGTATGAGGGCTTGGGTTTTAGCACGAATGCAGGAATTCCTTCAGACAGGATAGAGGAATTCTGCCATCTAAATGAAAAGGAATTCTCATATATGCAGCGGATGTACGAGGCATATGAGCTCACAGCCCGAACCTATCACAAGGTGTTAAAGGTGGCAAGGACTATAGCTGATATGGATGGTAAGACGCATATAGAGCTTAGACATTTGCAGGAGGCTATGTGCTACAGAGGTTTAGATAAAAGGTATTGGGAGAAGAGATGATAGAGAGAATATATGGTTACTGGCTGCTTACAAATCCGACTATTACAGCAGCGGTCAAGGTTCATTTATATGAGTATTTTGGGGATGCATATCGTGTGTATATGGCATCGCGTGAAGAATTAGCTTCTAGCGGGTGTATGCTCAAGGAGGGAATGCTGGAGGAATTTTTAGAGCAACGAAAGCGTTTTCACCTGAATGAGGAGTATCAGGAATTCATGAGAGGTCCATATTCCTTTGTGACATTGGATGAGGATGAATATCCATATTTGCTTAGGACTATTTCAGGACATCCTTACGGCCTATACTACTATGGCGTTTTGCCTAAAAATGATGACAGATGTGTGGCTATCGTGGGTGCAAGGCAGCCTAGTGCATACGGATTAAAGGCTGCCAAGGAGCTGGGTGAGGAGCTAGCAAGAGAGGGATATGTAGTAGTCAGCGGAATGGCCAGAGGAATAGATGCAGCAGGGCATACGGGAGCTTTGGTGGGAAATGGTCGAACTGTAGCTGTTTTGGCTGGAGGAATAGATGTGATTTATCCTAGGCAGAATGCTTCCTTGTACTACGATATCAGGGATAACGGAGGCTGCATCATGTCGGAATATCCGATGGGTTCAGAGCCTATAGCTAATCAGTTTCCGTCTCGCAATAGAATAATAGCAGGACTTTGCACGCACACTGTCGTGGTGGAGGCGCGCATCAGGTCGGGAAGTCTTATAACGGCTGATTTTTGCTTAGAGCAGGGGCGCGAGCTGTATGCATATCCGGGTAGAACTACAGATCCTATGAGTCAGGGGACGAACAGACTTATAGCGCAGGGTGCTGGAATCATAACCTCGCCTAGGCAGTTCATAGCGGATATGAAGGAGCTGGATGGCGATGCCGTGTATCGGATAGAGAGTGCAGCATCTCGTTCAGGACTTCTAAGCGATATGGAGCTTAAGGTGTATGGATACTTTGACTATTATCCAGTGAGCCTGACGGAGATTATAGAAAAGACTGGACTGGCTATTTATGAGCTGATGCCTATAGTTTATGCATTGGTGGAGAAGGGTGTGCTTCAGGAAACCTTAAAGAATACGTTTGTGTATGTGTAGCTGGCATGGGTGTTAGGAAGGGCTGTTTTTTATAGCTGAGGAAGGTGTGAAAGGCAACGGAATGAGGAAGAGTGGCTGTCTAGGTTGCTTAATCTTGGGCTTGAAGGGCGAAAAAGGCAACGGAGTGAGGAGGCAGCCTAGGAAAGGTTGCTTTCCAAAGACTTAGATGTGTTTGAAAGGCAACGGAACGATAGGATAATGAATGAAAGGTTTATTTAAATGGATATTAGAATGTTGGAAGATGAAATAAAAAGCTTGGAACAAGTGAATGCTGAGGCAAAAAAACATATCAGAAAAATAGAGAGGCATAACTTAACTACAAGAAAGATACGGGGATACTATAGATATTATCTGGATGATAAATATGTGGGGAAGGATAAACTGGAAATAGTAAAATCATTGGCTGAGCAAGAGTATTATAGGAATCTTTTAAGGGATACAAGTGTGTTATTGGAAAAAGCTAAGTTATGTAAATTGGCTTATGAAAAATACAATCCATGTGTGGTTTTCAAATCATTGCACGAAGGGAAAAGAAAGCTGATTACGCCGGTGGTAGATGATATAGACGAACTGATAGGACGTTTTGAGAATGAAGAGTATGAAGGGCTTCCATTCGATGAAAATCAGAATGTATTCTATACTGCGAAAGGGGAACGTGTCAGGTCTAAAACGGAAAAGATTATAGCAGATACCTTGCAAAGAAAGGGAATCCATTACAAGTATGAGCGACCTGTAGAGCTAGAAACAGGCGTAGGTCAAAAGAAGCTTTTTTATCCAGATTTTACGATTATGAGAAAATCAAATGGACGAATTGTGTATATGGAACATTTTGGAATGCTTGATAATCTCAGCTATTATAATAATACACTTAGTAAGCTCAATATTTTTGAAAGAAATAACTTGCTGATAGGCAGGGATGTGCTGATTGTTCATGAGACAAGTTATGCACCGATAAATACGAAAGTGTTGGAAATGTATATAGATATGTTTTTGTATTAAAATTTTAGGTGCTTGTTAAAACGGATTATAAAGTTGCTCGCACATATGAGTGATACTTAGTGGCAGTCAATTACTAAGATACATTTCAAGCAACAATTGAGTGACATTGATACAAAGTGTTTGATAAAATGAATATAGATTTTATTAAGGAGGTTCATATGGATATAGGGGGAAGAATAAGATATTTAAGACATCAAAAAAACTATACTCAGGAAGAACTGTCAGTGTTGTTAAATGTCTCTCCACAGGCAATATCCAGATGGGAGTGTGGTATATCGCTTCCAGACATTACAACGATTCCTAAACTTGCAGAGATATTTGCTGTAAGTTGTGATGAGCTGTTAAAAGATTCAATAGAGATGAAGATATTCCCATCTTGTGAGAAACTAGTAATATTAGGGGAATTACTAAATCAAGAGCAGATAAATAATATTTTTGCTAAACATGATATTGCTACAGGCAGAACTAAGAAAAATGTTTTAATAGTAGATGATTCTGATTTTATGAGAATGATGGTAAAAGATATGCTGACTAAATTTGGACATAGTATCTGGGAAGCAGATAATGGTATAAATGCTCATAATGTTCTTTTAAAGGAAAAGATTGATGTATGTATTTTAGATATTAGGATGCCTGGAATGAATGGTATGGATGCCTTAGAGCAATATCGCAAAGAGTTTCCTGATGTCAAAATGATAATGCTGTCTGCATTGAGCGTGGAGAGTATTGTTAAAAAAGCATACGAGCTGGGGGCGAGTGCTTTTATTGCCAAGCCGTTTCAGGCTGATAGTTTGATAAACAGTATATAGATTATTTATGGTGCCTTGTCAGAAATGACAAGGCATTTTTTATCTTGTTTTGGGTTTGGGGCATTTATAGTTTTGTCTTATGGTGCCGATTTTAGGGGCGTGAGGCAACGAAAAAGAGCTGCTGTATAGAAAAGGTTGCCTGCACACTTTCTAAAGACATTTCCTAAGAAATTTGCTATACTAAATTAGCAAATCAAAAAGAGCAGAGGAGCGAGTATGGCTACTATAGTAACACTTAAAAAGGGTGAAGGAAGAACTATAAAGGCTGGTGGAGCCTGGAT
>JAZRWF010000103.1:0-14733 GCA_045599565.1 Lachnospiraceae bacterium | reverse complement strand
TGTACCTTGTTTAATGTGCTAAACAACACCTATGAAATCTGCACCACTATCTTTGCCATCTCTGTCTACAGCCAAAGTAAACCTTGTTACCTGGGAAGTCTTCTCACCGCTCTGCGATACTCTATATTCTGGCTCTCTTGTGAGCCTTCCAGTTAATGCGACTAAATTCACTACTCTACCTCCTTCAATGTTCCGCTAAGGTACTGCTCTATCATGTCTCTGGCATCAAACCAGCCATAGCATACGACACTCAGATAGCCCTGCTCATTTAACGCAGTCTGCCACTCTTTCTGTGCCGCTGTCTGTCTATTCTTTCCAACCTTAAGCTCGATGTACAATCCGTGGTACCCACACCGCGCTACTGGCAAACAGAGATCAGGAACTCCTGCTTTCACTCCCTGCCTTCTTAGACTGGCGGCTTCTTTTGTGTCTCGCCTGCCGCCATTTGGGATATGGTGCAACAGCGCCAGCTCTGGATAATACTTCTCACTTATATGTGCCCAGTACATGAGCGCTTCCTGCGCTTTTGCTTCTGAGCCAGTTATGCTCATATTCCTCACATGCTCTCCTTTCTCAACTTAGCCGCACCATGGTATAACGGAAATATCCATAACCATTGAACTCGGCTTCATTAACTCCCTGCTCTATAGAATCAGGATCAACATAGTATCCCTTACGTGGAATTGGTTTTGTTCTGAAATAATCTCTATCAGTTATGATTCTCTTTTTTGTGATTGGCTTAATTAAATTCTTGGATGCATTCCAGCGCTTCCCTTGAAGTCTATCTTCGTCATGCAAATGTTTTGAAGTGTACTTGATTAGATAACTAGCCAACTTTGCATAGTTTCCAGAATCATCTAGTGGAAATACTTTGATGCGGTTATGCCCTGAATATGCTTTATACCATGCCTGCTGTAGAATGGCTGTATCAATCTTGTTCACTACCAGATGGTGGTGTCTTGCTCCCTTTTCTCCTATCTCCATCACATGAATGTATTTAAACTCTAGTCCAGCTTTCTTGTATTGCTTTCTACACTCCCTAAGGAATACGGCTATATCATGCTTCATTTCTTCGGTCTCTCTGTCTGGCTGACCTGGTAATCTTATGTAATCCAATACCAGATGATAGTCTCCTCCTTCAAAATTGGCATTGATTAACCTGCGTAGCTTCTTCTCTGCATTTCTTAGATTAGCCTTCTTAATCCGCTCAGGTGTCGGTTTTATCTTCTCACCCCTTGGATGGCTCTTACTTTGATACTGATAGCTGTAATATCTCTCAACCTCTATTGTTGCTCCTGCCTTTGTCACTGCTTCAGTGTATGGCATGTATATCTCCTAGTTGTAATATGGTCGGTAAGATAAACGCTTTATCAAGTGAGAAAAGAGGGAATCGCACCCAGCTTTTCTCAGATGATATGTATACTGTTTTCAAACAGCTATGCTACTTTTACTCTTATATATAAGTAGATTCTCTCCTCCAGATCAGCATAGAACTGATCTGGAATGGTCTTAGGCTCCAGCGGAGCTGTCAGTCCGTTCTCTTTCCAATGCTTATCCCTTAGCTCATGGGAATATGTGAGCTTTGTTACCTCCATGTCTGGCTTTATCTCCAAAGGCTGTGTCGCATCTATCATTCCCATGTAGCCGATATAGAGTAAATTATGCTGCTCATCCACGACCTTAATACGGTCTGTAGCTCTTGTTAGATTCAATACATCTGCTAGTCTCATGCTCTCAACCTCTCCAGCTCCTCAGTTAACTGTTCCATAGTAAGTCCTTGACGTGCCGCCAAAAGCGCAGGACTTATACAATATGAATAGGCGCTTGATTTGGTATTCATCTTGAAACACTCACCTATCTGCAGATAACCTTTCTGCATAGCGACTCTAACAAACTGTGGGCTCTTCCCCATGATGGCTGCCGCCTCGGCTGTTGTAATACCTTTCATGCCCTAACTCCCTTCTGGATTTAATCCTTTTTACTCCTCGAACTTGCCCTCTATTACTCTCTTTAAGGTTTCGACCCTCTCCACTCTTATATGGTCATCCTTTGCTGAGATGGTGGCTTTGATGCCTTCCTCATTGACTGCAGTTATCTTCTTGACTGTATTCCGGGAAACCACCTTTACCGCCTCGTGCAGGAACTCCCTGAAATGATCGCCTTCGTTTTCAAAGAGCTTGTCGACTGCTGCATCCGCATCCAGCCTTGCATAGTACTGTCTCTTATATGCAGCCGCCTCATCACAGTTACATGCCTTGGCTCCTAAATCTCTTTAACTCTTCGGTAGTGAAGTCCTCGACCTCACCACCGATTACTACCATGTTATACTGTCCGCAATATGGACATTCTAACTGCACTGACTTTGCTATCTTTTCTTCTTCCATATTTTCCTCCGAATAAATATCTGTTATAATCTCCTAATCATATAGAAAGGAGTGCTTTGTATGGGTGAAATCCTAAAACACAATTTCACTGACGATGAAATTGTAGCTATCTATTACGCATTACAGCTTCAGATTGAAACGTGTAATGATGATATCGCTGAGTGCGAAATGTCTAAAGCCGATATAGCTAGCGCCAAAAGAGTTATTCAGCATTGCCAATCTGCAGCAAAACCGTTCTACAATTATCTGAAGTCTCATGGAGTACAGCTATAGCCTCTGCCGATTTCATAATCTGCTTATGAATGCGAGCTCGATATTCAGGGTCGGTTCGCATTCTTACTCGGTCTCTTTCTCTTAATCCTCTAAGGTATTCTTTCTGAGACATTTTCCCTCCTATTCTCCAAACACTCCTCTAACCAGCTTCTCAGCCGCAGGTGACGCTTTTAAATCCCATGCAGGCTCGCAAGTTACCTCGTTAGTCTCTAACCAGTAGTAATATGGATGAGTGCTGAGTCTCTCCTCTGGCGCTACTGCCTCAGTATTAACCTCGCCTATTATTCCGCTAAGCGCTGAGGTATCACTGTTTAATCTGTAATCTAAGACTATCAGCTCGTGCACACTGGTTGGAATGATTACCAGCTTGTCTGTCTGCTCCTTGTGGCAAATCTCCTTGAAGCACTCATTATTTAACAAATTGGCAGCGCCATAACGCTTATTTTTATTCGAAACCACATACATCTGAGGACCGTCTAATACTTCCTGAAGCGCAAACTCCATGGCGATTCTCGCCTCTTCAGGTGCATGCTCCATCATTTCCCTAATGGTATCTGTCATGCTTGTGATGGTGTAATCAGCCATTATTAAGGTCGCTATCTCGAAAAGCTCCTGCTCTGATATATCAATCTTCTCAAGGTGCGCTTTCCTAATCGCAAATGAAGCACTAGCATGATCACCACTGAAATCATCCACTCTGACCCTGAGCATTACCTTAAGGTCTAAGAAATCTCGGCTTAATACTTCATCATTGACCTCAGGGAGCAGTACTGGGAATATATGCTCTGATAAATTCTCCCTTGTGAACAAGTGCTCCGTGTCGATAGGCTTCGCAGGCTTGTATAACTGGTGAAGCTCTACTATCTTATCTGCCAACTCCTCTGCGCTGTCTGTGTTAAGGTTCTCGGTGTAGATATTAGGCGCGATGTTTGTACCTTCCTCTCTTATCACTACGCACTCATGCTGGTCTCCGTTTGGCTTGGTGACGATATAAGCACAAGCATCAAGCTCTCTCTCCTTTAATACCTCTACTGCTTCAAGTGTACGATTGTTAAGTTCCATGTTTTTATCCTCCTAAAATATAAAATGCTTACTTTGATGCTGCGTTACAGATCATGAACCCCTGTGTCATGTATGCGAACTTCTCCAGCTTGTTGTCTGGCAGAGTGCTGATAGTTTCGAAAAGCTCTCCCAGCATCTGCGCGTGGCTTGAATCCTTAGTCTCTACCGCCTGCTGCATGTCTTCCTTATTCTGCATCATGGTATTTTCTCCTTTCTCTCTCTACTAACTGATAGCCTATATAGGCGCTTATTATTCCTATTACTAATAGAAGCTCCAGCTTCAATGTGTCCGTGATAGGTACCGTATACTCTGCGGTGGTGTTATATGCCAGGCATAAAAAGCTGACCATTACTGCGGCTACTCCTCCGAACCAGAGCACCCATCTTGTGACAAATGCTATGATGTTTACGATGTGCTCCGCTATCATAGCGACTGTCAATGCCTTAAGCGACAGCTTATATATTTTCTTGGCTGCAAGGATCTGCTCCCTTTGGGTGTACTTATCACCGCCCTGCATAATCGCTCCTGCTTGTATGTATGTCATGACTCCTCCTTATATGGCTCCGGCAAAGGCATCCATGCATGTACTGTTACTCCTGGCTCTAAATAACGGCCATCTAAATAAAACTTATCGTTCTCGTAACCGCAGTTATAACAAACCACTGCCCTATCAAATGTGACATTTCTCTGCTTGCCTGAAATGCAAAGAATCAGCTCTTCTTCGCAATTATTCTCCGGTAGTCTCTCGCTACATGGAATCCAATCACTCATCTGCTACCTCCTAAATCTCTACTCCAATGAAATACCCCTTTGCGCTAGAGTTATACTTAATAAGGAAAACCTTTGCGTTGTAATAAATATGCTCTGGTGTCCTTGCATAAACTCCGTCAAAAAGTACATCCTCGCCATTCTTTACGATTACTCTCGCATGAATACTGATTATTCTTCCTAAATCTGCGTATGGTATCATCTGCACCCCTCCTACTTCTTTAGTTTGCGGGTGCGGTCGTATCTTTCAAATAAGTAGATACCGACAAAGTCATCACTAAACTCGACATGAATACTAGATGGAATATCTCCGCCTGGTTTATACTCACTCTTGACGATTTTAATAGGTGCTTCGTGCAGAACTTCGCAGTGCTCTGCATCTTCCTCTGTGTCATACGTACTGCCGCAGAGCTCACATTTGTACTTGATGATCTGCTTCATAACTTTCCCCTTTCCTATGCTAACCAGCTCTTTCTATCTTCATAGCTGTATTCGCCATTTGCTATGGCTACTATATACTCGCCATATACTGCCAGTGCTTCATCTATTGTGTCGAAGATCTTATAGGTGTACTCCATGTTTTCATCTCTATAAAGACCTACTGCATACTGGTTACCTACTTTATCGAGGTTTACCTTCATGTGTCCGTGAATATCATCTGTGATCATAATTGTGTAATGCATTGCTTTGCCTCCTATATAAAAATGAATAGCTTTTTGAAATTCATTAAATCTGTAGCAATCACAGCTCGTTCATCTAATTCAGCTTTGAAATCCTTCATTGAATCTATTGGTTTTAAGTAGCCATTAATGTCACCACTGAAAAGAGCTTCATATGTTGCTACATTTATAATAGTGAGCTGTTCGATATCTTCTCGGCTTCGATAACCTTTTATAACGTTCTTAACTTTTCCTCTGCTTTCCATGTTCATTCCCCTCCGCATGATTTGCTTCATAATTAACCCCTTTACCTTTCAAAGCGATTCGTGAATCTCTCATTGAGGACATATTACACTCCCATTGAGAGTTTGTCAACTTCTATTTTTTATTTTTTGTTGACTTTGAGAGTTTATGCGTGTATATTGTTACTAATCAAATAGGAAGGAGGTCTGTATGAACGAAAGAATCAGACAAGTTAGAAAGGCATTAAAGCTAACTCAAACAGAATTCGGTGAGCGTTTAGGTGTAGCTGGTAATACTATTACCAATTATGAAAACTCGATGAGAAATCCATCTACTGCGGTCATTACTTCTATATGTAGGGAATTCAATGTAAATGAAGATTGGCTCCTGAATGGGAACGGTCCGATGTTTAATGAACTTAGTGATGAAGAATTAGCAGCCAGATATGTCGGTCGATTGTTCGCTGCTAAGGATCCTTTTATAGTTAATACGTTAAAGGCAATAGGTAGCCTTACTCCAGATCAGTGGACACTGCTTAAAGAAATGGCAGAAAAACTAAAAGGAGAGTAATTATTACTCCCCCTTGATACCCAAGATGATCTGGTAAATCAGTTTAAGCTGCTCCTCAGAACACTCCTGCAGGGCACTGATGATTTCTTCAATCATGGCTTGTCCCCTTTCACTATAAAATGGTGATGCCAAAATATCAAAGTGAAGCAGTGCAGTCAATAGGATGACAGTTTTTTGAAAGTTTTATGAAAGTAAATAAAAAAGCACCCTAGCGCCAACTAGGATGCAGATCATAGACTTGTGATGTCTATACAGTATAATTCCTATATAGTATATCACAAGGCTGTATTAAATGCAGTCTTTTTTTATTGTTTTTTTATAGATTGGAGGTATTTATATGCGATTGCCCAACGGATTCGGTACAGTTTACAAGCTCTCAGGGAAAAGGCGTAGACCATGGATAGCCAGAACTACTACTGGCTGGGATATAATAGATGACAACGAAAAGCAGGTAATAGAAACCATAGGATATTATGAAACGAGAGCTGAAGCCATAACTGCTCTCTCGAGCTACAATATGAATCCTTACGACCTGAAAAAGCGCAAGCTCACCTTTTACCAGGTATTCGAGATGTGGTATGCGGATTATAAGAATACTGTAGGCGACAGCGTAATAAGAGCGACTAACATATCCTGCAAGCATGCTCAGGATCTGCACGATATGATAATGAGTGAAATCACAGTGAATCAGCTGGAGCATACTATTAAGGCTTGCCCTTCAGGAGATGCGACTAAGAAGAATATCAAGGAACTATTCAATAAGATGTACCGGTATGCTCTTAAGCACGATATCGTAACCAGAAACCTCGCTGAGCTATGCGACCCAGTCACAGTACACACTCAGATAGTCCGCCAGATATTCACCGAGGACGAAATCACTAAGCTCTGGCCCATAAAAGACGACCCAGTAGCAGCCATGATACTTATAAGCATCTACTCAGGCTGGCGATGCGTGGAGCTCTTATCCCTGAAACCTGCAGACATCGACTTTGAAAACATGACTATGCTAGGCGGTGTTAAGACTGACGCAGGTAAGGACAGATATGTCCCTATCCACCAAAAGATAGAATCACTGGTTAGAACATTCTACGATAGAGCTATAGAGAATGGATACTCCTATATCTTTACCTTTCCAGGCAAGGATCCTGACAAGCCTATCTCTTACCATGTCTACAGCTACCGTTTCAGTCTACTGATGGAAAAGCTGGGAATGGAACACAGCCCACACGAAACCAGACACACCTTCGTAACTAAAGCCAAGGAAGCTGGCATGGACGAATACGTACTGAAGCTCATCATAGGACACCACATCGAGGATCTGACTGAGCGCGTCTACACTCACAGAAAATTTGAACAGCTTCGAGAAGAAATGGAAAAGATACAATAACAAAAAGCACCGCGGAACCATCCTACCGCGGTGCTCTTTGCTTTTTACCATTTTTAAGTTGGGAGTTAGTTAATGAAACCTTACTGAAGCTATAATTATAATACTACATATAGAATAGTCTGTCAATATATGGTATTGTCGGACTACTCTATCAATCCAATTCTAAATACATTGGAATATTTGCCTCTATTTCCATATTATTCTCTTTTACCATATATTTATTGAATTCTTTGAAAACATTTCTTTCATAAAAACGCTTTGCCTTAGCATCTGCATAGAGTACTACAAAATGAGCTACAGCCATCTCATTGGAAATTCTCTGACAATGCCTTATAAATGTGTTCAAAACATCATCGCTAAAATAATAATGATCATCTGGCTCTAGGCTGTTTTTTGACTCCAGATTATAATGCATTTTTTGGTAAGTCAAATCGATAGCAAAAACATCTATTTTAATTGCAGGTAATACATGGCTATAATTCGAAACATTATAAATTATTCCAGATGCAGCCAACGTCACTATTCCTATTATTTTATCATTGGTCGCATCTACTACCTTAAATGGCAAACCGTCTTGATTATTAATTATTCCATCTTGAATCAACTCATCATGAACAAAACGGTCTAGACAATCGTTACCACAAGAAAAAGTCTGAAGCATATTATAATCTTCAGACTTCAACAATTCATAGCTATATATAATTTCTTCTCCGAATGTATACATTACTTCTTGTTTGATTCAACTACGTTAGACTCTTTATGAAACTTCTTATAACGTTCAAGTGCCTTTTTTCCAGAATTATCCCTTGAAGCTAAAAACTCCTCTACCTTATCTTCCCTAAGAATAAAAGCACTGGTAGTTGGTTTTGCACTAGATAACATAGCCTCATCCCCTTTCACACAAATTTCTCTATATTCAAGATTTTTGTGATACAAATTATACAATAAATATAATGGGTGTTCAACCGCTAGATATAGTGTTTATTTTAAGCAAACAATACTATTATTTTACTTTACTATATATTGTGTTTTATTCTTTGCTATGAAAATTCTTGAAAACCTCATTTGTTAGTTGTGTGTTAGTTTTAGCTTTATTTTTATATCCCTTTTCGTGATTATGACGAACCTCTAAAACCGCATAACTACGTATTTATGCCTACTTAAAGGCTCATTGTGGCTAACTACAAAAAAACACCGAGATTCATCAGAATCTCGGTGTGAAAATCAATATAAAGTGTCCTCAAACTACTGCTCCATACTATGAATAGTAGTAGAAAGCGCATCCAGGCAGGAAATAATCTCAGATGAAACCTGACCCATGCTATTAGCAAGCTTCTGAACCTCATCTGCTACCACTGCGAAGCCTCTTCCGGCCTCACCTGCTCTAGCTGCCTCTATAGAAGCATTAAGGGCGAGCATCTTCTGCTTAGAACCAAAGCTAGCGATCTGCTTTGTGCTTTCACCAGCCTTATCAATCTGCTCGATAGCTGTAGAAACGCCAGCCTTAACACTCTCAAGAAGCTTATCCTGAGTGTATGATGCATAGCTCGCACGAACAAACATATTTATAACATCTCCAAGAAGTGTAGCCGAAGCCTCTATTTCTTCCTTGGTCTTAACACTTACCTTATGAAGAGCATCTATATACTCATCCTCATTTATACCAAACTCTCTGGCAGTAGCTCTGAAAGAATCATCATCTGGTGACTCTGGAAGAACCTGTCCACCTATTACAGAACCAAGAACAGTTCCATCCTCAAGAGTGATAGGAATACCAAAATCCATAAGACCAGCATGACATGGATAAATGCCTTTTCCCTCACGGTCACATTTCTCACATCTCATACGACCCTTTTCACTGCCTCTTGTAAGTTTAATACAAAAATCTGTGAAATTATAGCACTCACTGATATACTGTCCATCGTCACCTACCGCTACAGTAGCAAGTCCTGTAGCAACGGCCCAGTTAGACATAATACCCTCGAATTTATTCATATCGCAAAAATCTTGAATTTTCATAGGACCTCCCAGATAAAATTATACTGTGAATATATTTTATTACATTTCGACGAAAAAATCTACAATATTTTGCGCTTTTTTCTACATTTTTCGCAAACCCTTTGGATAATGATTTTTAATAAGTCCCTTTGAAGACTTGCCCCATCCAAGTGAATTCCCTTTGTAACAAACAAGGCACCAGCCATCACTTACATCAGCATTTATCGTCTCACCTGAAATATACCTATGAGCTTCCTCCGCCGACAATTCCACAAAGCTCGCAGCCTCCACTGGCTTTAAGCTCATAGCCAACCCATGTCCCGGCTCAAAGCGTCCCTTTTTGAAGGTGCCAAGGAAAACCCCGCTCCTTAAAATATGAACTCCATTTAGCTGCGGTGCCAACTTCGGAAGTGCGTATAAAAGGTCACTCTGTCTATACAATCTTTGCGGTATTTCTGTTTTGACTGATTTTTTCCAAAATTCATAAAAATCCGTCATGTCCTTTTCTGATAGCCTTTTAGTATCATATACCTCGACACCGACCTCAGCCTCGCCAGCCTTTTTCAGCAGTGCCATATAGTGTCCTTCACCCTTTAACCTATGTGGCCACAAATGCTCATCACTTACTAATGAGAACTCAGGATGCTCTGACAAAAACCAAGCTATGTTTTTCTCATCCTCCTGCGGTGCAAAGGTACATGTCGAATATACCATTCTTCCGCCGTTTTTAACCATATCAGCAGCACTGTTTAAGATATCTCTTTGCCTTAGCGCACAAAGCCTCACGTTATCCAATGACCATTCATTAATAACGGCATTATCCTTTCTGAACATACCCTCTCCTGAACATGGTGCATCCACCAAAACAGCATCGAAAAAACCAAGAAGCTTATCCCTCAGACGACTGGGATCCTCACTTACTATTACAGCATTCTTAACACCTAACCTCTCCAGGTTTTCAGAAAGAATAGATGCTCTGTTCGCCACTGGCTCATTGGATATTAAAAGACCCTCTCCCAAAAGCTTACCTGCTATCTGCGTGCTCTTTCCTCCTGGGGCTGCGCATAAATCCAAAACTCGCTCGCCAGGTCTTGGAGCAAGCAGCTCAACAGGTGCCATAGCGCTGGCCTCCTGAATATAAATCATTCCAGCATGATGTTCAATAGAGCTGCCAGGCTTTAAAGCCTCATCATAATAAAATCCAGTTTCGCACCACTGTACACGCTCCATCAAAGTCGTATCATATCCGCTCTTCAATGGATTTACTCTGAGCGAATACACTCTAGCTTCATCATAGGTCGCTAAAAAGGCATCCGCCTCATCTAAAAGCTGATGCCTTATTCGTTCAACAAATTCACTTGGAAGCGAAAATCCTTCCATTACATCCTCTCAGGTGCCTCAAAGCCAAGAATATCTATACACTGTTCCATAACACGCTTAGTAAGAATCACAAGACCTAAGTAAGAAGCCTTCTTTTCATCATTTTCCTCACTTAAAATCTTTGTCTCATGATAGAAATGATTAAATGCATTTGCAAGCTCATACACATAAGCGCATATTCTATGCGGCGCCATTTCCTCATAAGCACCCTTCATCGCATGCGAGAATCTATCAAGCACCAAAAGCAAAGATGTCTCTGGTTCTGTAGCTGGTGCCATAAGCTTTACAGTGCCAAGCTCACCAGCCTTTGCCAGGATAGACTTCATTCGTACTATAGTATAAAGAAGGTATGGACCAGTATTTCCCTCAAAGCTGACAAATCTTTCTACATCGAATATGTAATCCTTAGAAGCCTGATTAGAAAGGTCTCCATACTTAATGGCAGCCACAGCTATCTGCGCCGCTGTTTTATCAGCTTCAGCCTTGTCCATTCCGCTCTCTAAAAGCTTATCAAGCATAGTACTCTTTACATCAGAAATCAGTGTCTCAAGACGAAGCACTCCGCCAGCTCTGGTCTTAAATGGCTTATTATCCTTTCCATTCATAGTACCAAAGCCTATAAACGTAAGCTTAGTCTCATCTGGTACTATGCCGCACTTTTTCGCGCATCTGAACACCTGAATAAAATGCAGCTCCTGTCGCTTATCTACGACATATATTACCTCAGCTGGATTATAATCCTCCATACGCCAGATAAGTGTTGCCAAATCTGTCGTATCATACAAAGAAGCCCCATCACTCTTAAGTATCATGCAAGGTGGAATTTCTTTAGTGTCTCCATCCTCCTTGACATCCACCACCAGTGCTCCCTCTGAATAATACGCGAATCCCTTATCCTTCATATCCTGCGCCATGGCAGGAATGTAAGGCATAGCATCAGACTCACCCTTCCAAAGATCAAATGAAACTAAAAGCTTTTCATAATTAGCCTTAAGATCTGTTACCGAAACATTTAATATATGCTCTAAAAGTGCTCTATATCCCCTCTTGCCCTGCTGAAGCTCATTCGTAGCTGCCATTGCAAGCGCTTTGTATGCCTCATCCTCTTTTGACTTAGCCGATGCAAAAGGATAAATCTCCTCCAGCTCACTGATAGTAAATGGAGCTTCCTTTGGATACTCTCCCTCATAGCTATCATCAAAATAAACAAGTTCAGGCTTTCTGGCCTTAAGCTCAGTCACTATAAGTCCCATCTGAAGACCAAAATCTCCCAGATGAACATCAGCGATGACCTCATCGCCCATAAATCTTAGCATTCTCTTTATAGACTCGCCTATTACAGCCGAACGCAGATGTCCCACGTGAAGAGGCTTTGCCACATTCGGACCACCGTAATCCATCATGATACGTCTTGGACTTTGTGTTTTTTCCATGGCAAGCGCATCATCATCTAACATCTTTTGTGCATAGTCTGCTAAAAAAGCTGAGCTTAGATTTATATTAATAAAGCCCGGCATAACTGCACTAGCCATTTCAAACATGTCGTTCTTAGCCAAAATATCAGCTACAGCCTGCGCTATGTCTATAGGCTTTTTACCTGCTGCCTTGGCTGCTGGCATAGCACCATTACACTGATACTGACAAAGATCAGGTCTGTTAGAAACACTTACGAAACCATATTTTTCATCTAAGCCAGCTTCTACAAACGCTGACTTAACCTCTTTTTCTATAGTAGAAAGAATGTTTAGCATTTTTTTCTCCTAACTAATTTATTTCGTTTCAATATAACACAAACCAGCAAAGAAAAACAATCCTAAAAATGGCAGCCTTTTCCATCGCAGTCTGAACATACTACACTATATTTTTCACCTCTCCAAAAGCCTATATTGCCATTGGGATTACATGTAGGGCATACATCATAAGATGTATAGTTGCCATTAGCAATACTATTCCCGCAGGAACAATGATCATAACCTTCTGGATGATCTCCAAAAAATGTACATGCATTGCATCTAAAATATATTCCATAACCTTCTATATAAGCCAGTCCACCACAGGTTTTACAATATGTGTACTGACTTCCAGTCGAATTACACCCCTCACATGTCAAAAGATACCTAAAGTCTGTTCTATCGCTATAGGCACCCGAGATTGCAAGGAATTCATTCTTTAATGTATCGTTATTTTTAATATGCAGCAGTGCTGCCCTTCCGTATGTCCCATAATTTTTTATCGCTGAGAGAATTCTGGAATCACCTTTAGCTTTATTTCTAAGAGCATCGTCATCTAACAAAGCTGTCACACTGTCATCATTTTTCAACACTTGACTCAGCATAGTTACATCAGAAAAAACATCATCCCAAGTAGAGATGCCAGGCTTCATGGTTATCCCCCTGTTCTCTAATCGCCAAACCATATCATCCACTAGCGCGCCATAAAAATTCTGTTTTACACCATTATCAAAAACATAACCATTTACAATCTTCCATGTATTGCTATATGCATTGTAAGCTTTGGCCGATGTCTCTATCCAACTAGCTCCATTAAACCGCTTAAGTCGATAGTCACCGGCCCTTTTAGGGAAACACCCAAAGACCTGTCGTGTCGGTAGGTGCCGTGCTGCCAACATACACCTTGCTGCCACCCTGATTAGCATTAACCCTTGCATTAAGATCTCTTAATTGCGAATCTACAGATGAAAGTGCTGATTCTACCGAACCCACTCGACCTGCCACTGAATTAATTGCGGATGCATTGCTATCTGCCCTTCCACTCAATGCACTTATCGCAGATGCATTACTGTCTGCCCTTCCATTCAATGCACTTATAGCAGATGCATTACTGTCTGCCTTTCCATTCAATGCACTTATCGCAGATGCATTGCTGTCTGCCCTTCCACTCAGTGCACTTATCGCGGAGGCATTGCTGTCTGCCCTTCCACTCAGTGCACTTATCGCAGATGCATTACTGTCTGCCTTTCCATTCAATGCACTTATCGCAGATGCATTACTGTCTGCCCTTCCATTCAATGCGCTTATCGCAGATGCATTATTATCTCTTAACTCATCTAATAAATTTCCAAGTTCAACAGCGCCACCTTCCAAGTCGCCTAGCTTTTTACTGACTTCACCATTCAATTCGTTTATTTGCTCAAGCTTTTTGTCCTTATCTGCCTCATCATCATAAATCTTTTTAATACTCGCCTCATATTCATCCTTAAGCGCCATCAAACTATTTTCATACTGTTTTGCGTTGTCATTTATTTTGCTAATAGCTTCTTCATATTCGGCATTTACTGTCTTAAGCGCAGATATCTGCTGCTCATAGTCCCTTGCAGCTTCCTTCAGCGCTGCCACCTTTTCATCCGTGTCCGCTCCAGATTTTTTTATAGCATTGATTCTGTCATTAAAATCACTTTTAACACTGTTCATTTGCGTTTCTATAAGACTGTTCTCTTCATTTAATGCTTTTATTTTTTCATCCAGCCCCTCCGCAGTCTGCTTAACGCTGTTTATTCTCGAATCAAGCTCATTGTTTGTATTCACTATCCTACTACCCAGATTTTCCGTCAGCTGACTCAGTCTCTGATCATAACTCAAGGAAACATCCTTCAGCTTATTCTCTGTTTCACTTGTCATCTGAGACTTTAGAGCTGTTATTTTCGATTCCGTCTGCGTACCTAGATCTGACAGACCCTTTTGTATCTTTGATTCTGTCTGCGTACCAAGGTCCGACAGACCCTTTTGTATCTTTGATTCTGTCTGCGTATCAAGCTCCGACAGACCCTTCTTCATTTTCTGATCAAACTGCTCTGATGTTTCAGCTATACTCGCAGAAATCTTCTGGTCAGTATATTTAGCTGCAGTATCTGTAGCATTTTTTACCGCCTGTGAAACAGCATCTGAAGCCTTATTAGAAACCATAGCCGTCAATTCCTTTTCCATGCTTTCCTGCGACTTCTTCGTCCCATCCTCACTGCTTTTCACATAATCCTTCATCTTATCCTCT
>JAZRWF010000102.1:0-12597 GCA_045599565.1 Lachnospiraceae bacterium | reverse complement strand
ATGTATAAAAATCCGCCTTATATTTAATATAGCTTATAAGATATAAATACATTCCATATAGGAATTCACTCACTGATATCAGAACCAGTGGAAGTCTTAAATCTTCACCATAAAAAAGCTTTCTGAACAGACCATTTAAATATCCTAAAAATATGTATACAAGCGTGAACACCCCGAAAATCTCAGGTGATCTAAAATCCAAAAGAATACCGCATATAAATCCAATCAGCATGCCTATGTTTGAGCCTCTCATAAAGCCATAGGAGGCTGTGATAATTATAAGAAAATTAGGCACAGCATTATTTAAAGCAAACTGCGGAAACAGTCCAGTCTGAAAAAGATATGAAATCAAAACCAGAAAAAAAGTAACTGCCACTCTTTTAATTAGCTGCTTAATCTCATTATTCATTCTACTCTACTTCACTCTTGATCTCAGAGGTCATCTTTACTCTCTTAACTATAAGCACATCCGACAAATGCTTAAAATCCACCACAGGTGCTATACTTCCCGACATGGTAAGCTCATTGTCATCATCCGTAATGCTGGATATGTAGCCTACCAAAAGTCCTGGCATATACTTATCTGAAATCTGAGATGTAACTACTGTATTTCCTATAGCTACCTTAGTAGCCGCCTTATCTAGATTAGTAAATGGCAGCGTACCCTTCTGTGCTATCTCGCTCATAGAACCACCTACTATACAGTTATCTGCCGTAGGGTTAATCGTAACTGAAATAAAGGAATTGTCATCAATGATAGTTCTAACTATGGCAAAATTAGCCGAAACTTCAGAGATAATTCCCACAAGGCCCTCATCAGCTATAACATTCATTCCCACATCTAAGCCATCATCTAGCCCCTTGTCTATGGTAAAATTAGAAAACCATGTATCATCACTGGATGCAATAATTCTGGCACCAGTAGTTTCGTATTGATAATACTGATTCTTAAGAGCCAAAAGCTGTGTGAGCCTGTCGAGCTCCTCCAGTCTTACATTGGCAGCATTTAAATCGTATTTAACTCTAGCCAGCTCTTCCTTTAACAAGCTGTTTTCTTCCTTAAGTGCATCCACTGTATCCCCGGTAACATTTAGCCCGTGGATGGTTCTTCCTAATACTGCAAGCCCCGACTGCATAGGGGTAAATATAGCACTAGAAACTTCCTTTAAAATACCGCCGTTAAAGCCTGATACATAAGAAAAAAACATCATCATTACACAGCTAAGTGTAAGTATGCCTAAAATATATTTACTTGGTAATTTAATTCGATGCTTTGGTTTCAATTTTATCTAAATATTCTAGTTCGCATGCTATATGCATAGCGATTAAACTTGTTATCATACAAAAGTGTCTCTATTCCTCTAGCTGCACTATCCGCTGGCTCCTCAGCAATATTCACCGTGATACCAGTTACGCTGGCTATTAGCTCAGCTATACCCTGAAGCTGCGAGGTACCTCCAGTTATATAAATTCCATCGTTCTTTACATCTCTTGCCAGCTCTGGAGGAATTTTTTCAATAATAAGCTTTATATCAGTGCAAAGTGTCTCCAGACTATCCTTTATGCTTTCATATACGACTGAAGAATTCACCTGCATTTCCACAGGAAGTCCAGATACTACATCTCGACCTACCACAGTCATAGAATCAGTACGTCCCCCTATAGCTGAGCCTATATTTTCCTTTAAAAGCTTTCCTGATTTTTGACCAATGACGAGATTATGCTCTCTTCTCATGTAGGTAACTATATTCTCATCCAAAAGTCTTCCAGAGAAATTCAATATCTCAGATATTACAAGACCACCCAGAGAGATAACAGATATCTCAGTGGTAGCTGCACCTAAATCTATAACCATATATCCTGTAGGCTGTGTGATATCAAGTCCCATTCCCAGAGCATCCGCCAAAGGCTTCTCGCAAAGCTTTATAGTGCGAGGCTTATTCTTAGTCTTAGTAAAAAGATCAGAAAATGCTTTTTTCTCTACCTCTGTGATGTCACAAGGCACAGAAAGAATGACATCGCTTCCCTTAATATGACCTCGCAAATCATTCTCAAGCACCTCAAAAAGCATAGCCTGCATATTGTCAAAATCAGCTATAACACCTGTGTTCATCGGAAAGGAAACCTCTATCATCTCAGGCGCCTTCTCATGCATAAGATATGCATTATCACCGTATGAATACATTTGATCTTTATTTATAATGGCTATGGTATTTTTTATATTCAAAATCTGCTTCGCAGTAGACGAATAAATCTTTAAATTCTCTGTTCCTATATCAATTCCAAAGGCATTGCTCAAGGTGGGCCTCCTATAAAATAAAAAACTCTGATTATTCAACAGGGCAAAGTCAACCACTTTGAATAATCAGAGTATATTTTACCATAACTAGTCTAAATTAACAAGTTTTGCATCCTTTAGTTTTTGGATTCCCATAAGGATTCCTTCCTTTGCATGATACCAGGTCAAGCCTCCCTGGAAATACGCATTATAAGGCTCTCTAAGAGGACCATCACAGGATAATTCGATAGACGAGCCAGACACAAATGCGCCTGCAGCCATTATAACCTTTGAATCATAGCCAGGCATATCCCAAGGCTCTGGAACCACATAGGAATCGACAGGTGCACCTGCTTGAATTCCATTGCAAAATGCAATCAAGCCCTCCTCACAGCCAAAGGTGACAGCCTGAATGATATCAGCTCTCTCCTCCTTGGCATCTGGAATACATTTAAAGCCCATCGGCTCTAAGAGATTAGCTGCAAATATAGCGCCCTTTAATGCACTTGCTGTCACAGTAGGTGCCATAAAAAGACCCTGGAAGAAGGATCTCATAACTCCAAGTGTAGCGCCCACCTCTTTTCCAAGTCCTGGAGATGTAAGTCTATATGCAGCGTTTTCTACACATTCTCTTTTTCCTACTATATATCCCCCTATAGGTGCCAGTCCGCCACCTGGATTCTTAATGAGAGAGCCAACACACATATCTGCACCTACATCGGTAGGCTCTATCGTCTCTACAAACTCGCCATAGCAGTTATCTACCATAATGATAACCTCAGGCTTTACAGATCTTATCACTGCAATAAGCTCTCCAATAGCTTCAACACTAAGACTTGGTCTGGATGCGTACCCTTTAGAACGCTGAATGGTAACTAGCCTTGTCCGTTCATTTATAGCCTTCTTTATACCTTCGAAATCAAACGACCCATCAGTAAGTAAATCCACCTGCGAATAGGTTATTCCATATTCTGCTAGACTTCCCTTAGAAGGTCTGATACCTATTACCTCCTCCAAGGTATCGTAAGGCTTGCCCACTGGTGATAAAAGCTCATCCCCTGGGCGTAGATTAGACATAAGCGCAAGAGCAAGTGCGTGAGTTCCACAGGTGATTTGAGGTCTTACCAGAGCATCCTCCGCGTGAAATACGGCTGCGTAGACCTTCTCAAGTGTTTCCCTGCCCAGATCATCATAGCCATAGCCTGTAGAGGACTCAAAGCACTGAGCATTTACATGCGCTTCCTGAAACGCCTTTAGCACCTTTAGCTGATTATACTCTGCTGTCTCATCTATTCTATCAAACCTTTCCTTAAGCTCCTTTTCCACCTTAAGTCCAAGTGCTAAAACATCCTCATCTATTCCTATCTCTCTATAAATATCCGTAAGACTATTCATTTATTATTTCCTTTTCCTTAAGTATTTTTAAAATATAATCAAGCATTGCATCATCAGTTTTTAATTCTGTTCTATCGAGCCAGATGACCTCCTTTTCTCTTCTAAACCAGGTCAGCTGTCTCTTTGCATAATGTCTAGAATTTTGCTTTATTTCATCCACTGCCTCAGCTAAAGTACACTCGCCATTTAGGTAATGTATCAGCTCTCTGTAGCCGATGGCTGCCCCTGCCGTAGAATCCTCCTTAAGTCCATCCAAAAGCAAGGCCTTTACCTCATCTAAAAGACCAGCTTCCATCATCTTATCTACACGCAGATTTATTCTATCGTAAAGAATATTTCTATCATTGTTTATTACAAAATATGCAAAGTTATACGCACTTTCCTTTTCATGCATTTTCTCATTGTGTGATGAAATCATCTCACCGGTCGTCATCACATATTCCAATGCTCTAATAACGCGCTTTACATTCTGATATGGAATAGACTCATAGCTTACAGGGTCTAAATCCTTAAGCATCAAATGCAGTGCTTTAGGACCTTCTTCATCCGCCTTTTTACTTAACTCCTCTCGAAGCTTCGTATCTACAGCCTCCTCATTGTACTCTATATCATACAAAAGTCCCTGAATATAGAAGCCTGTTCCGCCGCAGACGATAGGAATATGACCTCTTTTATAGATTTCCTCCAATGCATTTTTCGCAAGTCTTTGAAAGGTAAATGCATCAAAGTTTTCATCGAAATCCAAAAAATCTATTAAGTGATGAGGAACTCCCTGCATTTCGGACTCCGTGACCTTAGCTGTGCCGATGTCCATTCTTTTGTACACCTGCATAGAATCAGCACTTATAATCTCACCGTCCACTGCCTTTGCGAGCTTAATAGATAAATCGGTTTTTCCTACAGCAGTAGGTCCAGTTAGTATTATCAAGGGTTTACGATTCATTATATTATCCTTTTAAATCTCTTTGACAGTTCATATTCAGACATCGAAATCATGGTCGGTCTCCCATGCGGACAATGATATGGATTCTCTAAGGTCATGAGCTCTTCTATAAGGCTCTTAGCCTCGGCAAATGAAAGCTTGTTATTTCCCTTAACCGCAGCTTTACAGCTCATGGATGCCACCTTTTCTACTATTAAATCCATAGAACCACTAGCCTTGTAGCTTCCAAGTGATGAGAGAAGCTCCGAGAACAAATCCTGATAGTTTATAGATGTAAAGGTATCAGGCACACCTGAAATAGAAAGCTCAAGCGAACCAAATTCCTCCACTATAAAGCCAGCCGTTTCAAAGGCCTCCTTGTATTCCAAAAAATCACTCATCTCCTTAGGCGTGACTGTAATAATAGCAGGCGGACAAAGATTTTGAGTGCTAACCTGATGATTTTTAAGTCTCTCCATCGTCCTTTCAAACAAGACCTTCTCATGAGCCGCATGCTGATCTATTATAAACATCTGCCCATCATACTCCACTATCCAGTAGGTATCAAATACCTGCCCTATTATCTTATGCTCCTTTTCGACCTCAGGAGATAAAAACGAAAGCTGTTCCTCCCTAGTCTTATATCTATGCTCGTAGGGCGTATCCTTTCTGATACTCTCTACTATCGAAGCCTTTATCGCAGACAGCTTGCTCTCCTCAAATGGCGCCACCGGCTTAGGTGTAAGTGGCGGCACATCTGCTATATAGGTGGCAGGCTTACTTTCTTTTTTTATTTCAGAAAGTACCTGGGCACTTTCTACAAATGCCACAGGTTCCTTGATAGTCTCTACAGGTGTAGGTGCTATATCCACAATTCTTGTAAGTCTCTCATGTACGATTTGGGTCATAGTACTAGAAACTAAAGCCTCATCGTAGAATCTTACCTCCTGCTTCGTAGGATGCACGTTTACATCCACCGCATCGTTTTTGAATTTAAGCGACAGAAGTAAAAATGGGAACTGATGACCCATCATATAGCCATAATAGCCCTCCTCACAGGCCTTTGACAAAAGATTACTTTTGATTAATCTTCCACCCACGAAAAAGGTCTCAAAATTCCTGTTACCTCTGGCTATAGATGAGGCACCTATGAAGCCCTTTACACTTAAAAAATCATCATCATAATCTATATCTAAAAGATTCGCCGCTATGTCTCTTCCATAGACTGTGTATACTGTATCTATAAGCTTACCGCTGCCAGGTGTAAACAGCCGCTCCTTGCCTCCCTGTGAGAATCTAAAGCATATCTCTGGATGAGAAAGCGCAAGTGCTTCGATAACCTCTAAGCAAAGGCTTCCCTCTGTAGCCTCGCTCTTTAAAAACTTTTTTCTCGCTGGTGTGTTAAAGAAAAGATCCTTTACAATAATAGTGGTGCCATTGGGAGCTCCAGTATCATTTAATGATCTTTCTATTCCTCCCTCGATGATATACATTGTTCCAAGGAGATCACTAGGTCTTTTCGTAATCATTTCTAACCTTGAGACTGCGCTTATCGAACTTAATGCCTCACCTCTAAAGCCAAGCGTTCCAATACAGGAAAGCTCCTCTGCATTTTTTAGCTTCGATGTGGAATGTCTAAGGAATGCCAAAGCTACCTCAGACTTATCTATTCCCTTGCCATTATCAGTGATTCTGATATACTCTATGCCTCCACCCTTTATTTCCAAGGAGATGGCAGTCGCCCCAGCATCTATTGCATTTTCCGCGAGCTCCTTAATAACAGAGGCAGGTCTTTCTACCACCTCTCCAGCAGCTATCTTATCTATAGTTTCCTGACTAAGAAGATTTATCTCACTCATGTTTTGTCATATCCTTAAGCTTTGCGAGAACATTCATCGCTTCTATCGGTGTAATAGTCATTACATCTGTATTCAAAAGAAGCTCTACTATATCATCTTTAAATGATTTTTCCTTTTCTTCTGAATTAACAGCTGGCTTTATATTGCTAACTGTTTTTTTATTTATATCATTCTGGTTTAGCGTAATAACAAGCTCCTTCGCACGTTCTATCACAGCCTCTGGTAATCCCGCAAGCTTTGCTACCTCTATTCCATAGCTTTGATCCGCAGCACCTTTTATTATTTTTCTAAGGAAAATAACATCATCATTTTGCTTCGTAACCGCTATACAGTAGTTATTTACACCCTTAAGTCTGCCCTCAAGCTCAGTAAGCTCATGATAGTGTGTGGCAAAAAGTGTCTTGGCTCCCAAACCATTTTCACCTGCTATGTGTTCTACGACCGCCCAGGCGATAGAAAGACCGTCATAGGTGGAGGTTCCCCTTCCAATTTCATCTAATATCAGAAGTGAACGCTTCGTCGCATTCCTTAAAATATTAGCCACCTCATTCATCTCCACCATAAAGGTAGACTGTCCAGTGCTCAAATCATCCGATGCACCCACTCTGGTAAAAATTCTATCACAGATGCATATGGTAGCGCTGCTGGCTGGAACAAAGCTTCCTATCTGAGCCATAAGCGTAATAAGAGCCACCTGTCTCATATATGTAGACTTACCAGCCATGTTCGGTCCTGTAATGATAGAGATATTATTGTCATCCAAATCCAGATAGGTATCGTTTGTGATAAAGCCCTTTTCACCCAAACCCTTTTCTACTACGGGATGACGACCCTCCTTTATATCAATGATTCCACGATTATTTATGGCAGGTCTTATGTAATTATTTGCCTCTGCCACCTGTGCCAAAGAAAGGAATGCATCCAGATTAGCTACAGCTCTGGCAGTAGTCTGAATCCTTGCCACAGACTCACCTATAGTATCTCTTACCTCCTTAAAGAACTCGTACTCGATATTGTTAAGTCTGTCCTCAGAGCCTAAAATATCATCCTCCAGTTCCTTTAATCTATCTGTATAATATCTCTCAGCATTTGCCAGTGTCTGCTTTCTGATAAAGTAATCTGGCACCAGCTCCTTATATGAATTCGTAACCTCTAAATAATAACCAAATACCTTATTATACTTTATTCGAAGGTTTTTAATGCCAGTCTTTTCACGCTCACTGGCTTCCAGCTCTGCCAGCCATGTTTTACCCTTAGTTTTGGCCTGGCGAAGCCTTGCGATTTCCTCGTTATAGGACTCCTTTATGATTCCACCGTCCCTCACAGATATAGGAGGTTCCTCCACTATAGAGTTTTCAAGAAGTGTATATAAATCTCTAAGGTCATCTATATCAAAATTCAGTTCCCTAATAAGCGCTGTATCATAATCTGAAAGAATGGTCTTAATAGCAGGCATAATCTTAATAGATTCCTTGAAGGCTATTAAATCCCTTGGATTGGCAGTCTGATATGATATACGTGTCATCAGCCTTTCCAAATCATAGACCTGACTCAGGTATTCTCTAAGCTCCGCTCTATTGACCATGTTTGCCTTGAGCTCTTCCACTGCATCCGCTCTTCTTGAAATTTCCTCTATGGAGGTGAGTGGCTGCTCCACAAAGCCTCTTAATACTCTGGCACCCATGGCAGTCTTTGTCTTGTCCAGCACACCAAGAAGTGAACCCACCTTACGCTTATCACGCATAGTCTCTGTAAGCTCAAGATTTCTTCTGGTAGCTGCATCTATAAGCATAAAGCTGTCTGAAGCATATAGCTTAATATGCTTTATCTGGTCAAGATTCGACTTTTGTGTCTCGAACAGATATCCAAGCAGTGCACCAGCTGCGAGCTTAACCGCTCCATAGTTTAGAAAATCGGCATTTACAGAAAGCTTTGGGTGCTTGCCAAGGCTATTCATAGCAGCCTTTTCGCCAAAGAATTCATCACCTAAAACATTGCTTACACAGCCTCTGAGATTTTGGTATGCATTTATATCAAAGCCACGCATTAAGGCAGCTTCATCATATATAATCTCAGAGGGCTTATAGCGCAAAAGCTCGTCCAAAAGCCTTCTCTTATCTTCTATCTGTGTTCCATAAATGTCTCCAGTAGACACATCACAGGCACAAAAGCCAAATGAATTATCTAATCCACATACAGACACTATATAATTATAGGCGCTCTCCTCTAAAGCCATGGAATCAATATTAGTTCCTGGAGTTACGATACGCACCACCTCACGCTTTACAATTCCCTTGGCCAGCTTAGGATCCTCGACCTGCTCGCAGATAGCCACCTTATAGCCTCTTTGAACTAATTTGTTAAGATATGGCTCCACAGCATGAAAAGGTACTCCACACATAGGTGCTCTTTCCTCGACGCCGCAGTTCTTCCCAGTGAGCGTGAGTTCTAATTCCTTAGATGCTACCACAGCATCCTCAAAGAACATCTCATAAAAATCACCGAGACGATAAAAAAGAATACAGTCCTTGTATTCTTTTTTAGTAGCCAGATATTGTTCCATCATAGGGGTATATTCTGCCATGTTAGTTTCCCTTTATAACTGATAGTGCCACCTTGATTCCATCCATAGCAGCACTCATTATTCCTCCTGCAAAGCCTGCACCCTCACCACATGGATAAAGATGAGAAATATTAGACATGAAATATTCATCTCTTAATATTCGAACAGGCGATGAAGTGCGGCTTTCTACACCGCTTAAAATGGTATCCCTTCTGTCAAAGCCCTTTATCTTTTTTCCATATACTGAAAAAGCCTGACAAACAGAGGCATATATTTCCTCTGAAAAAATTTCATCTAATCTTCCAAAGGCTGCCTCACCCTTGGTAACAGATTCAAAATCGCCATAGCTCATTGAAGCGACTTTATTTTCATAATCACAAAGCAGCTGCTGTGGTATACGACCACCGCAGAGTGAAAAGGCCTTTTCCTCCAGGCTTCTTTGATACTCTATAGCAGAAAGAGGCTTAGTCATATCATACTCGCTTTTTCCAACGGTGACTATGATGGCTGAATTAGCATTTTTACTGCCTCTGTCATGATAGCTCATTCCGTTTATGGCAAGCCTTCCTTCCTCAGAGGACGCGTTTACCACATATTCACCTGGGCACATACAAAAGCTGTATACACCTCTGCCGTTATCTAAATTAGCAGTCAGCTTATACGCTGCAGCAGGAAGCCTTTTATACTCATCTCCATACTGAGACTGACCTATCATCTCCTGTGGATGCTCACATCTAAAGCCCACTGCAAATTCCTTCGACTGCATCATAAGCCCCTGGTCATAAAGCTTATAAAATGTATCTCTGGCACTGTGACCGGTAGCCAAGATCAAATCCGTACACTCTATGACTGACCCATCCTCTAAAACAGCCCCGCATACCTGATTTGACTTAACCTTGATTTCCTCAAGCTTCGTATTAAATAGAACCCTTCCGCCTAAGCTCTCTATCTCTCTTCTAATGGCTGGTATAACTGTAGCCAATACATCCGTACCTACGTGAGGCTTCGCATCGTATCTGATATTCTCATCTGCGCCATACTTAATAAAGGTATCCAACACGAAGGCTCCAAAGCCTTCCTTGTCCTTAACAAGTGTGTTAAGCTTTCCATCAGAAAATGCACCTGCTCCGCCTTCACCGAAGGAGACATTGCTCTTTACATCTAAAATACCACTCTTCCAGAAGGCCTCCACATCAGCAGTTCTCTCCTCCATGCATTTACCGCGCTCTATAATAATAGGCATAAGACCGGCCTTTGCTAGTATCAGACCAGCAAATATTCCGGCAGGTCCAAAGCCTACGACGAGTGGTCTAATATCCTTAGTCGGCTTTGGTATGATAACCTCTGTGGTTTTATACAAGGAAACATTTACATCCTTTGAAAATCGCTTTAGCAGCTTATCACTATTTAAAACCTCTACAGCTACACTTAATATATAAAAAATAAGCGGCTTTTTTCTTGCATCTATGGATCTGCGCAGGATTTTAACAGATAAAATCTCCTTATCAGATATCTTTAGATACGAAGCTACCGCCCTTTTTATATCCTCCATCTGGCTATCTATATTAACTTTTATCTGATCTACTTTAATCAAAATATTTTCTCACTTATGGACTTAGCTGCCTGTATTCCAGAGGCAATAGCGAAATGAATGTTATAGCCTCCGCATATTCCATCCACATCACAGGCTTCACCCACCACATAAAGTCCTGGGTATTTTTTTAGGCTAAAATCTAACTCTAACTCCTTAGCCACCACTCCGCCGGCTGTCACCTGTGCTCTATCGTAATCCAGCGTGCCAGCTACCTTTACCTTAACATTCATGGCAGCCTTTACAAAAGCTTTTGCTATAGCATGATTATCATCACCTGAAATAACAGGCTTTAAAAGGTCATATAGCTTATCATTCATAAGCCCCGACAGGGCAAACCTTTTGTTTTTAAAAGAATTCAGCCTTTTTTCTGCTTCGTTTATCGCCTCATCATATGAAAGTTCAGGCAAGAGATTCAAGGAGATCTGATCTTCCTTCGCCGCCAAATGAGACAGATTCATGACAGGTATACCAGAGATATAGTCCTTTCCGAACTGAACCTCACCTATTTCAGATTTAGCACCTGCTGCCACCTCACACCTAGCCCTAACTCCGTTAAGATTAGAAAATGAAGAATCTTTATATCTTAGTCCCACTAAAGCAGGATAGGTTTCAGACACATCTACTCCAAGCGCCCTAAGCTTTTCGGAAAAACCACTGCAGCCCACGCCGACCTTTCCACCGGCAGCGATTACTACATAGTCAGCATTTATACAGACATCGTTATAATATACTATAAAGCCCTCATTACATGGCTTTATATCGCACACCTTTGCCTCTGTGATAATATCTATATCAGCTTCTTTAAGCTGATATGTAAAAGCATTTCTGACAGTGCTGGCCTGATTCGAATATGGATAGTAGTATCCACCCACATTTCTATAACGCACGCCCATCGAATCAAAGTAATTCAGTGCATCCTCTACAGTGTAGGATGAAAGCGTATTTTCTATAAGCGCTGCATCGCCATAGTAGCATTCAGGAACCATGTTTTCATTTGTGAAATTACATCTTCCATTTCCAGTGGCAAGAACCTTTTTTAGCACTTCCTTTTCGCCCTCTAAAATAACAGAAGAAAAGCCTGCCTTTGAAAGTGCAAGCGCACAGGCCACTCCGCTTATTCCGCCACCTATTATGATAATCTTCTTAGTACTCATCATACATCAAATGTAATTTAACAGCCAATCTGTACAGCTTCGTTCCCATAGGCATAGCCTGGAGTTCTTTTTTTGAAATACCTCTTAGCTTTATCAGCAGGATAAAATAAACTAAGGCTCCAAATGCTATCGGTGCAGCGACACATACAATTATATTCATAGAAGCCAGTTCAAGCACCTTAAACAAACCAAACACTACACCAGCCATAATAGCACCAGCTATGGAAGGAATGATAATTCCCTTTTCTATGCCAAACTTAGCCCCTGAATATCGTCTTACACTGATATTATTTAAAACACACATCATAAGGGCGTAGAATGCATTTGCTATGATGACTGCATATATTCCAAGATGGAATGCCTCCATCAGAATAATCAGTACAAAAATATGTGCCACCAACGCTATGAGAGCATTTCGAACAGGGATGGCAAACTTGTCAATACCTTGTAAAATGCCATTGCTAAGTGTTGACAGTGAGTAAAAAATAATAGAAATAGCAGATGCTCTAAGCAGATTAGTAGAAAGTACCTCCACATCCCTAAACAGCAGTCTCATTATAGGACCTGCCAAAACCATAAATCCAAAGAAACATGGAATGGCAATAACCATTATAAATCTCTGAGCCAAAACTATTTTTTTCTTAACGGATGACTGATTCCTTCCAGCCTTCGAGGCAGTAAGTGATGGAACCACGGATGCCGCCATAGAGGATGCTATAGCTATAGGTACATTTATAAGTACCTTGACCTGGCCAGTATAGGTACCCCATGCAATAGAGATATCAGATGCAGTATATCCCTGCTGATTAGCAATATTTTTATATATACCCTG
>JAZRWF010000101.1:0-10902 GCA_045599565.1 Lachnospiraceae bacterium | reverse complement strand
CTCAGAGTTTACCATCTCTCCGTCGCCTGTATAAGCTTCCTTAGAGATGTCTCCGCCCTTTATTACCTCGATGATATCTGCGCCAAATGCCTTCGCAAAATCATAGTCTCTCTGGTCATGAGCAGGAACAGCCATAATAGCGCCTGTACCATATCCCATCATTACATAGTCTGCGATGAAGATAGGAATCTCTTTTCCATTTACTGGATCTATTCCGCAGAAGCCCTCGATCTTAACACCGGTCTTATCCTTTACGAGCTGTGTACGCTCGAACTCGGTCTTCTTCTGGCACTCCTCGCGGTATGCCATGATAGCGTCCATATTAGAAATCTTATCAGCATACTTGTCGATAATAGGATGCTCTGGTGCGATTACCATAAAGGTAACACCGAATAACGTATCAGGTCTGGTGGTATATACGGTAAGCTTTTCGTCATCCAAGCCCTTAATCTTAAAGTCTACAAATGCACCCTTAGACTTTCCGATCCAGTTCACCTGTTGCATACGAATATTCTCAGGATACTCTACTGTATCTAGGCCGCTTAAAAGCTTATCAGCATACTCAGTGATTCTAAGATACCAAACGTCCTTAGACTTTTGGATAACAGGGCTGTGACAAATGTCGCACTTACCGCCCTGCGAGTCCTCATTTGAAAGTACTACCTTACATGAAGGGCAATAGTTTACTAAGGTCTTATCTCTGAATGCAAGACCCTTGTTAAACATCTGAAGCAAAATCCACTGTGTCCAGTTATAGTAGTCGTCCTCTGTGGTATCGATTACTCGATTCCAGTCAAATGAGAATCCTACCTTCTTAAGTTGGTCAGAGAACTTCGCGATATTTATATCAGTGATCTCTCTAGGATGCTTTCCTGTCTTTATAGCGTAGTTTTCAGTAGGAAGACCAAATGCATCGAATCCGATAGGGAAAAGTACATTATATCCCTGCATGCGGCGCTTTCTCGAAACTACCTCGATAGATGAATATGCCTTAATATGACCTACGTGCATACCTGCACCTGATGGATATGGAAATTCTACCAGGCCATAAAACTTTGGCTTTTCAGAGTGGTCCTTAGCAGCAAATATACCTGCCTCCTCCCACTTCTTCTGCCATTTAGGCTCAATCGCTTTGAAATTGTGCTTCATAAGCTTACCTCCTATTGTATATAAAGGCCACAAAAAAGGCCTATGTTACCAAATACACATGATAACATAAGCCCTTCAAATATTCAATATTCTAGTTTTCTAAACTCTTAAGTGCCTCATAGAAGCCAGGGAATGAAATATTTACAACCGATGGGTCATCGAATGTGGTCTCACCCTCTGCTATAAGAGATGCTACAGCGAAGCTCATCGCTATACGATGGTCAAGCTTTGTCTCTATACGAGCACCCTTAAGCTTCTTTCCGCCATTTATAATCCAGCCATCTTCTGTAGGTGAGATATCTCCACCCATAGCTGATAAAGCAGCGGCTACAGAAAGGATTCTATCCGACTCCTTCGCCTTAAGCTCTGCGGCATCCTTTACTATAGTCTCTCCATTTGCGGCAGCAGCCATGACAGCCACCACAGGAAGTTCATCGATAAGTGTAGGGATTATATCTCCACCTACGACTGTGCCGTGCAGCTCACTTCCCTTTACCAAAAGATCACAGACAGACTCACCTGATACTACTCTCTCATTTAGCTTCGTAATATCGCCACCCATAGCCAGAGCCACCTTTAAGATGCCGTCTCTAGTAGGATTTATATTTACATTTTTAATAAGAATCTCAGAACCTGGAACTATTAGTCCTGCAGCTATAAAGTAAGCTGCCGATGAAATATCACCTGGAACCTCTATCTTTTGACCGAAAAGCTCCTCGGCTGGCTTTACAGATGCCTTTAAGCCCTCAGACCAGATATCTGCTCCAAAGCCCTTAAGCATGAGCTCTGTATGATTTCTAGAAAGTGCTGGCTCTAACACAGATGTAACCCCATCTGCATATAAGCCTGCTAAGATAATACAGCTTTTAACCTGAGCCGAAGCTACTGGCGAAACATAATCAATAGCCTTAAGATTTCCGCCATTAAGCTTTAATGGAGCGCAGTCATTTCCGTTTACAGAGAGAATATTCGCACCCATCTGTGTAAGCGGGGTTATGATGCGCTTCATAGGGCGCTTTCTGATGCTGTCATCGCCATCTAATATACTCTCGAAGCTCTGACCAGCTAAAATACCGCTTATAAGTCTCGTGGTAGTTCCAGAATTTCCTACATCTAAGACATCAGATGGTGCCTTTAGCCCATGCAGCCCTACACCTTTTATGAGAACATGGTCATGCTCTTGAGTGATATCCACTCCCATCCTTCTAAAGCAGCTGATAGTGCTTCTGCAGTCAGCTCCATCCAAAAATCCAGTCAATTCTGTAGTGCCCTTTGAGATAGCTCCGAACATTACACCTCTGTGCGATATTGACTTATCTCCAGGTACCTTTATCTCGCCCTTTAACATAACTAGTCCTCTTTGTATAGATTATCTCTGTATTCCTTAGCAGTTCCAAACAGTTCTAAAAGTAACGCATCATCACCTGAGATAATCGCAGCTCTAAACTCATTTAACTTGGCTATATATGCATTCAGCTGTCTTAAAATCATGGCATCATTGTCGCGACAAATGCTTTGCCACATGACAGGTGATGAGGAAGAAATACGCGTGATATCTCTAAAGCCACCTGCTGCCAGCTTCTTACAAAGCCCATCAGAATCTGCCTCATCTGTGGCTGCCACCACATCCACCAGCGCAGCTGAAACTATGTGTGGAACATGCGATATGGAAGCTGCTGCTAAATCATGGCTCTCTGAATCCATGATGGTGGTCTTTACTCCAAATGGCTTTAAAAACTCAGCAAATGCATCCACTCTGTCCCTGCTCATCTCACCCTCATAGGTTAAGATGTAATATGCACCCTTTATAAGCGAAGACCTCGAATATTCAAAGCCTATCTGCTCTGTACCTGCCATAGGATGTCCGCCTATAAAATTCCCAGTCATGCCAAGACCTCTTACAGCCTTCGCGATATCTCCCTTGACAGAGCCTACATCCGTTATAATCGTATCCTTGCTAATGAGACCACACAGTGCCTTAAGATACTCTTCATTTTTAATAACAGGCGCACATAAAAAAATAATGTCAGACTTTGCAATCTCCTCTATAGAGACTACGCTGGCATTACTAATGACACCAGCTTCAAATGCAGCCTTTATCGTGCGCTCGCTGCTGGTAAGTGCGATTATTTCAGTATCTTTATAGTTTTCCTTTATGGCTCTAGCGACTGAGCCTCCAATGAGGCCCAGTCCTATAAAACCGATTTTATTATGCTTTATCATTATTTAGCCTGATCCTTTTTTAGGCAGCACTGCTTGTACTTCTTACCTGAACCACATGGACATGGATCGTTACGACCGATCTTAACTGTATTTACTACAGTATTCATAAGCTTAGCTTCCTTGTAAAGCTTCTTCCTGGTCTCCTCGTCGAAGATGGTCTCCCACTGTGGAAGTCCGTATAACCATTCAGCCTTAGCATCCACCATGTTCTTGTAGAGAAGCTCCTTGTCAAAGCCAAGAGAAACTACGGTGTCCTCCTCAAGGTTTTCTATATCATTCTTCACCTTGAGTGAATCATTTATTCCATCCAAAAAGCCTGCCATGATAACTGGCTCTATCTTATACTTCTCAGCGAGTTCCTTGACAGTACCCTTTACTTCCTCGTCAGGCTGGTTAAGAAGCTGATCATAAATACCCTTCTCAAGCTCGAAATAGCCATTCCAGAACTGCTGAAGCTGATCTCTAGACTGATTCTGATTCTCGGCAACTGTCTGCCACTGCTGTAATAATCCCATAATATTTACCCCTTTCGGTTATTAACAAATTAGCCCTAAAATAATAACACACTTGCGTTGTGATGTAAATATAAACGCTTTTTGCTATTATCAAATTTTAGTGCTTCATTCTCACAGATTTCAGTCATTATTTTCTCTGAATTCTCTTTGGATAACTCTTCCACCATATAAACTGAAATAGTACCCATCGTGATAGCCAGAACTAATAACGAAGTGATAATTACGTTAAGAATTTTTTGTCCGATAGTCTTCTTTTTCATTGCATTCTAAATCCTATAAGTTTTTCTTCCATCTGCCTGATAAATAGAATGTAAATCCGATTATAAATGGCATAAATCCAGCTATGGCATCGCCCAGCCAAAAGCCCTGTGGACCCATACCTACTTTAAAGCCCAAAATATACGCTAAAAGTATTCTTGCGATCATGCCATCTATGATAGCTATGAGAAGATTAAGCTTCGAATTACCTGAACCGTTAATAATCGCAAAGCCAAAGCTTCGGCTGACCGCACCAAATGAATTCACTATCGTAGGTAAGATAATAATGGATGCACTGCTAAGTATCAAAGCATCACTGGTAAACAAGCCCACCATTTTCTCTGGGAATGCAATGATGGCAGCCAGATAAAATGCTACTATAATGAATGTTCCAGCAGATGCACATAAAAGAATCTTTGGTACACGTTCATATTTTTTCGCACCCAGATTCTGACCTACCATAGAACCTGCCGCAGTGGTGATAGACTGACTCAGTATGCCTACCAGCATATTAAGCTTATTTAATACGCCTGCACATGCAGAAGCCACCACTCCAAACGAGTTAACCCACGCTGCCACCACAGTCATGGAAATAGTAATAGCTGCAGACTGAATCGCCATTGGAATACCCAGAGAACAAAGTCTGGCAATAGTCTTTCTTCTAGGTAAAAAGCTAGCTGGTTTAAAGTCGAAGCCAAATTCCTCTCTATGCTTGTAAAAATAACAAATAGCAAATATAAAGCTCACTCCCTGACCTATGACTGTAGCAAGTGCAGCTCCTTTTACCTCCATCTTTAACACTGCTACAAATAATATATCAAGCACAATGTTTATGACAGAAGCGATAGCAACGAACATAAATGGACGCTTTGAATCACCCATTCCTCGCATAATAGCGCTCACTATATTATAGCCGTAAATGAAAAACAGGCCAGCCATACATACAAGCGTGTAGTCCATGGTATAGCTATATGACTCTGCCGGAGTGTTTACCAGATTAAGTAGCCAGTCTCTTAGAAAATAACATAAAACCGACATCACTATAGAGGCAGACAGCAGACAGGTAAACATAGTGCCGATAGTATGCTTTACCTCATCCATATTCTTTTCACCGACTGATCTGGCTATAATAATCTGTCCTGCACCTGAAAAGCCCATTACGATGAAGTTTAAAACGCCCAGCACATTTCCGCCAGTAGCCACAGCAGACATACCTGCTCCACCGATCACCTGGCCTACCACGATCATATCTACGATGTTATATATTGCCTGTAAGGCATTTGATACAAACAAAGGAGCAGCGAACATCAAAAGCAGCTTTGGAACGCTGCCGCTCGTAAGGTCATTCACCATGCTCCCCTTATTATCTGTTTTACTCATTCTAGCCGACATCTCTAGTAATCCTCATCACTTCTAAACATACAACTTTTAAATATACCTTTTTTTCATGTCCGAATCAAGATAAATGTCTACATGTAAGTTTTAGATTGTCTATAACCTACGTACATGGAGATGCAGCATTCTTCTTCACCGTGACTGCCAACGCTATTCCACTAAGTCTCATTCTCGCCCTCACCGGTCGCCACTCCTCCGTCTCGGCGACGCCATCCAACACCTTCGGTATTGGATAGTCCTCCATCCGGTCAGTTGTGGCTAAAATTTACATCCATGTACTTAGGTGTTCTAGAACACCTAGCGAGAGAGGTAGACTTATTATCTCTGAGCGACTTGATCGAGGCATATATTTCTCTTCACGAAATGTGAAGCTTCATTTGGGCAAAATTACATGGATGTAATTTTGAGCCACACCGAGCCCGGATGGCTCGTTGGGGCGACCATATGAAGCAAAACATGAGTGTTAGAGAAATAATGCCGCAAGATCACTTGCGAGGAGATAAATGAGTCTACCTCACTCGCGTAGGCACTAAAAAACCCCTCCATAACTGAGGGGCAATAGGCATTATAAAGGCTTGCTAGGCAATGGAATCTCTGGCATGAGTTCTTCCTCCATCACCTTGAGGATTTTCTCCATGATTTTGAGCTCATCCGGTGTGAAGCGTTCTTCCACGCGCTCCATAACAGTCTCCAAATAATTATAGCTAATATTGTAATAGTTTAGGTATTTCTCTGTAACCTCCAGATAAAACTTTCGGTTGTCCTCCTGGGATTGTATTTTTTTAAGGTACCCCTTTTTTATCAGATTATTAACCTTGTAAGCTGCATTTGGCGATGAAATATTGGCAAGCTTAGCAAACTCGTTAATAGTAGGCTTATTCATCGCATATATAATCTCCATGCAGAAGGTCTCCACGGTGGTAAGTGAAGCCTCTCTCTCCTGCAGGTTTTCAAACACCTTCTGATAAAAATGCAATTTAAACTTTGAATACACTTTGTTAAATGATTCCTGAAGCATAATTCACCTCCATGTATATAGGTTACTATACTATGATTCAGTGTCGATTGCAAATGTAAGTTCAGCTGAAACAGCCAGTTTTCCATCTACATAAGCTGTAGCCTTACCTATGCCAACCGGTCCCCTTCTTGTTATTATTTCACAGTTAAGTGTGAGTACATCCCCTGGAACTACCTGTTTTTTAAATCTTGCATTTTTTATGCCACCAAAAAGCGCTATCTTACCCTTGTTTTCTTCTTCCATGAGAAGTGCCACTGCACCAGTCTGCGCTAAGGCCTCTATTATGAGTACACCTGGCATAACATGCTTCTGAGGGAAATGCCCCAAAAACTGCATTTCATTTGCTGATACACACTTAATACCTGTAGCGGATTTTCCTGGCTCACACTCTATGATTCTGTCTACCAGAAGAAATGGATAGCGATGTGGCAGGATCTCCTGAATCTGATTTGAATTAAATTCCATAGCTATTTCTCCACCTTCTTAAATACAACGGTCGCATTGTGTCCACCGAAGCCAAGTGAATTTGACATCGCATAGTTTACAGTCTCATGTCTTCCAACATTTGGAACTATATCGAGGTCACAGGCCTCATCAGGCACCTGATAGTTTATAGTAGCTGGGATGAAATCATTGGCTACAGAAAGTGCTGTAATGATACCTTCTACAGCTCCGCTGGCTCCCAACAAATGTCCTGTCATGGATTTCGTAGAGCTAACCTTAAGAGCTTTGGCATGCTCGCCAAATGCAGCCTTTATAGCAGCAGTTTCGCACAGATCATTAAGATGTGTAGATGTTCCATGTGCATTTATGTAATCTATCTCTTCTGGCTTTACATTTCCATCCGCTAAAGCCTTTGTAAAGCACTTAGCTGCGATAGAGCCATCCTCTATAGGTGCTGTTATGTGATGAGCATCACAGTTAGCTCCGTAGCCGATCACCTCACAGTAAATCTTTGCACCACGTGCTTTGGCATGCTCATATTCCTCAAGAATAAGAATTCCTGCACCCTCACCCATTACAAAGCCTCCGCGCTCCTTGTCAAAAGGAATAGAAGCACGATCCTTATCAGTAGCAGTATTCAGTGCTTTCATAGAGGTAAAGCCACCGATACCAAGCTCTGTGATGCTGGCCTCAGTGCCGCCTACTAGCATAACATCTGCATATCCATCTCTGATATGATGGAAGCCATCTCCTATGGCATTAGTTCCACTTGCACAGGCGGTTACCACACATGAGCACATTCCATGAAAGCCATATGCGATAGCTATCTGGCCTGCAGCCATGTTTGTAATAGACATTGGAATAAAGAAAGGTGATACTCTGTCAAAACCCTTTTCGTTTCCCTTTATGGCATCATCCTGTATAGTTCCAAGACCACCTATACCACTTGATACTATGACTCCGCATCTGTCCAAATCCTCGGACTCTAAGTTTAGTCCACAGTCATCCATAGCCTCCTTGGCTGCCACCATGGCAAACTGAGAGAACTTATCCATTTTTCTTACTTCTCTTTTATCGATAGCCACCTCTGGATCAAAGTTTTTCACCTCACCGGCAAGAGTGACCTTTCTATCAGTCGTATCATAATTTGTGATAGGAGCTATTCCGCATTTGCCGTCCATAACTGACTGCCAGGTCTCCTTGGCCGTAAGACCGATAGGAGTGACAGCACCTATACCTGTTATAACTACTCTTCTCATATTGCCATTCCTCCGTCTACACACAATACCTGACCTGTAATATACTTGCTTTCCTCAGAAGCGAAGAACGCCACTGCATTTGCGATATCCTCAGCTGCTCCCATCTGATTAAATGGAATAGAGGCTAAAACCTTTTCCTTGGCTGCATCTGTCATAGCCTGAGTCATATCAGTTTCTATCATTCCAGGTGCGATAGCATTTACCGTTATTTTTCTGGATGCCAACTCTCTTGCTAAGGACTTAGTCATACCGATGACGCCAGCCTTTGTCGCAGAGTAATTTACCTGACCGGCATTTCCCATAACGCCCACGACACTGCTTATGTTTATGATGTGACCTGACTTCTGCTTAAGCATAATCTTTGAAACATCGCGAAGCATATAAAATGCGCCCTTCAGATTTACATCCACGACAGCATCGAAATCCTCATCGCTCATCTTCATGATAAGATTATCTCTGGTGATACCAGCATTATTTACAAGTACATCTATTCTTCCATACTTATCCATAGCTGCTTTTACTAGAGCTGTGCATTCGCTGGAATTTGCTACATTTGCCTGCACAGCAAATGCATCTACACCCTGCTCTTTACAAAGTGATACCACTTCATCAGCCTGCGAAGCCTTAGAGTTATAGTTAAATACTATATTAAAACCCATTTTTGCCAGACGAATACAAATCGCTTTTCCTATGCCTCGGCTTCCGCCTGTAACCAAGGCTGTTTTTATATCGCCCATCTCTAAACTCCTTCTTCTATAAGCTTTTTCAAACCTTCAGCTGTCTCTATGCTTATAATCTTTACATCCTTACCCATGGCCTTAGCTGTCTTTTTTAAGAAGCCGCTGAGTGTATTTCCAGGTCCTATCTCGACAAATGTATCTGCACCCTCCTCTAAAAGCTTAGCCAAAGAGTTTTCAAATCTAACAGCATTTTGAACCTGCTGCTCAAGCAAAAATGGTACAGCTTCATCCTCCTTTAGAAAATCACCAGTTACATTCATAACTACAGGAATTTGGGGTCTTTTTAAATCAAGTGTGGCAAATTTTTCGCGAAGTGCATCTCCGGCAGGCTTCATATACTTGGTATGGAATGGTCCGCTCACATTAAGTCTCACACATCTTTTTGCACCATTAGACTTTAAGTATTCCTCGGTGGCAGCCACAGCTGCCTCTTCTCCGCAGATAACATACTGACCGTCGCAGTTATAGTTCGCCACTGTGACATAGCCTTTGCCTGTGCAAGCCTTACAAGCCTCCTCCACATCAGCTGACTTCATGCCAAGAACTGCTGACATAGCACAGTCTATTCCCTTGGCAGCCTCCATCATTTCCTGACCGCGGAAGGCGGTAAGATTAATATATGTATCGCTGTCCATAACATTTGCTGCATACAATGCACCATACTCACCCAGGCTAAGTCCAAGCGCTGCATCTGGGGTGATGCCGTTCTTCTTTAATACATTGGTAACGCCTGCAGCAAAGATTGACATGCATGGCTGAGTATTTTCTGTTTCAGAAAGCTCCTCTAGGGTGCCATCGTGCATAAGCGAAACATACTTTGCTGGAATATTCTTAGAATCTGCCACCTCGCGATACTCGCTGAAGGTATCATATATATCTTTTCCCATGCCAGCCTTTTGACTACCTTGACCAGCATACATAAATACTAGTTTCATCTTTCCTCCGCCTTACTTTAAGCCTGCGATTACTGATTTATAGCCCTCGTACATGTTGTCGAAGATTTCCTTTATGGTAAGAATCTCATTGCAGACACCACATACCTGACCTGCCATGAGTGAACCTGTCTTTGTATCGCCTTCGAACACTGCGCGTCTGAGTGAGCCCAAGGTAAACTTTTCGAGCTCCATCTTGTCAGCGCCAGCCTTTTCCTGCTTTACATACTCTCTGGCCATCTGGTTCTTAAGTATTCTAACCGGAGTGCCTGCGATACGACCTGTTACGATAGTATCATTATCCTTTGCCTTGACTACAGCCTCCTTATATGCCTCATGTATAGAACATTCCTTGGCTACCAGCAAGCAGGTTCCAAGCTGTGCTCCGACTGCACCGAGTGCAAATGCCGCTGCTAAGCCTCTTCCATCTCCTATACCGCCTGCCGCTATTACAGGGATATTTACTGCATCTATCACCTGTGGAACTAAAGTCATGGTAGTCATCTCTCCCACATGACCGCCGCTCTCTGTTCCCTCGGCTATTACGGCATCAGCACCTTCCTTTTCCATCTTCTTTGCAAGTATCACGCTTGAGACAACAGGCATAACAAAGATACCGGCAGCCTTCCACTTCTCCATATACTTTCCAGGGCTTCCTGCACCTGTGGTGACGATCTTTACACCCTCCTCGACTACCACATCAGCCATCTTATCAGCCTCTGGATTCATCAGCATAATGTTTACGCCGAATTTTTCATTTGTGAGCTCCTTGCACTTTTTTATATTCTCACGAAGAATCTCAGCAGTCATTCCGCCTGCGCCTATAAGTCCAAGTCCTCCTGCATTACTTACAGCAGCCGCAAACTCACCGGTAGCTATATTTGCCATACCGCCCTGAATAAATGGATATTTAATCCCTAGCATTTCATCTAATCTCATCATTTTGCCTCCTGTCTCGCCGACGGCATC
>JAZRWF010000100.1:0-15379 GCA_045599565.1 Lachnospiraceae bacterium | reverse complement strand
AAGAGCTGCAAAGCATGGAGGTGTAAACAGATTAAACATCAAATATGCAAGAGCCGCCACCTGTGTAAGTCCCATGATGGCTGCCACTTCACTTCCGCCAGACACGAGCTCAAGGTTTTCCGTATCTATAAAATTCGTAATGCAAAATACTGTTGCAAGAGTTCCTACCACATTTTCCTTTGCAATAAAGCCTGTGATAGCGGCTGCCGCACACTGCCAGCACGCAAAGCCTATAACAGGAACTAACAGATATGCAAAAGGAGATGCTATCATGGCAAGTATCGAATCCGAGCCATCCTCCAGTGCCTCTGCAAAATGTGGTGTAAAGCTGGCCATAATCTGAACTACGGTATTACAGATAAGAATAACTGTACCCGCCTTTACTATATATGACTTTCCTCGCTCGAGCATGGACTTAACAGCAAATGTAACTGATGGAGCCTTATACTCTGGCAGCTCCATAATGAAGAAGCTCTTTTTAAATCTGGCTCCTGTAATCTCCCTGATAAAAAGTGCACCAAGAAGAATAAGTACAATACCCACAAAGTACATCATAGCACCTATCCACTTTGACTCTGGGAAGAAAGCTCCTGCAAAAAGTGCGATGACAGGAAGCTTCGCCCCGCATGGCATAAAGGTGCAAAGCAATGCCGTAGCTCTCCGCTCTCTCTCATTTTTTATGGTTCGGCAGGCCATGATAGCCGGAACACCGCAGCCAGTTCCTATTACCATAGGAATAACGGACTTTCCAGAGAGACCTACCTTCTTAAATATTGGATCTAATACCACGGTAGCTCTTGCCATATAGCCACAGTCCTCAAGTAGTGCTATGAGGAAATACATTACCATAATAAGTGGTAAAAAGCCTACTACAGCACCCACGCCACCGATGATACCGTCCACTAAAATAGCCTTAAGAATAGGTGATGCGTCTGATACAAGTTCTTCGACCCATCCTTGGAATATCTCTATCCATCCAACCAGAATCTCTGATAGCCATGTTCCGAGTGTAGACTGCGAGATAAAGAACACCATCCACATCACAGCGGCAAATACTACTATACCAGCCACGGGATGAGTTATTACTTTATCTATCGCATCATCTATGCTTTTGTCTTTTGCGCATACACTTTTCTTCTCTACCTGCTCTACTATAGAATTCACAAAAGCATATCGTTTCTTGTCATCCTGCTGCACAGCAGCCTTGTCACTTAAATCTATGTCACCTCTTTTATAAGGAGCTTCCTGGGTGGTTTTTGCAGCATTTGTCGCTGCCGCTATAACCGACGATAAGCCTTCATGAGAGATGGATGTGGTCTTTACTACAGGACATCCAAGCATTTGGGATAATAGCTTTTCATCCAAAGTATTATGCTTCTTATCATTTACATCGCTCTTGTTTAATGCCACCACCACAGGAATTCCAAGCTCCAGCAGCTGTGTGGTTAAAAATAAGCTTCGACCAAGATTCGTAGAGTCTACTATATTAACTATTACATCTGGATGCTCATTTTTTATATAGTCACTGGTAACACTCTCCTCTGATGTAAACGGTGACATAGAATATGCGCCAGGCAAATCCACCGCGATAAGTGTCTCATCACCGGAATAGTATGCTTTCTTTACCTGATACTCTTTCTTGTCTACTGTTACACCCGCCCAGTTTCCAACATGCTCACTGCGCCCTGTGAGGGCATTGAACATCGTAGTCTTACCTGAGTTTGGATTACCTGTCATTGCAATTTTCATAATTAAATTCCCTTTCCTGCTTTGCGCTTTGATTAGTCTTAACTAACTGGTCGGCAAAAAAATTAGACTACCTCTTCTACCTCTATGGCTTCTGCAAGAAGATTATCTATGTTATATCTTCCCTCTTTAATAGAAAGAACCAAACCGCTTTTTCTTTTCGATACCACGGTCACCCTCTCTCCACTATAACAGCCTAGGGTAAAAAGGAAAGCGTTCAACTCTTCGTCATCAGAATTAATATTCTTTACGACATATTCAGTCTCTGGTAACGCATTTAAAAGTGTCATATACCGCCCTCCCTTCGAAGAGAATAAAATACACGGTCAACAAGACCTCCTTTGAGTTAGTCTTGTATAACCGTGTATAGAATAATCTATCGTCCTATTTATGTCAAGAGTTTTTTTCTACTTTTATACATAATAATGCAACAAAATATTCGCTCTTTAGAGTATTATATAACTCGTTGACTTGCAGACCACTTGGAGATTAACACATGAATAACAATAAACCTATCGATGAGAATACACCTCTGCTATTTTTAGCGGGACCTATGTTTACTGAGTTAATACTAAACATACTTATAAACAATGTAGATACCCTTATGCTCAGCCACTATTCAGAGCTAGCTGTGGGGGCAGTCGGCAACGCAAATCAGATTATGTTTTTGCTCATAATCATGTTTAATATAATAGCCACTGCCACATCTGTTATAGCCGCTCAGTACCTAGGTGCCAAACAGCACGACAGGATGAACACCATCTATACACTTTCTATGATAGTAAATCTGGCATTTGGTATTATTTTAAGCGTGCTCATAGTATGTTTAAAGAGTCCGATATTCTCACTTATGAATGTCCCACTCGAGATGCGCCCTGATGCTAAACTATACATAAATATCGTGGGCGGCAGCATGTTTCTTCAGGCCTGCTATAATGTCATGCTTCAAATACTCCGATGCAATGGCTTCGCTAAAGTCGGCATGTATATATCTATAGCCATAAACTTCATCAATATGATAGGCAATTATGTCTTCCTGTATGGACCGCTCAAATTCTTAAATTTAGGTGTGGCTGGTGCTGCCATCCCAACGGTTATTGCCAGAGCAGTAGCACTAAGCGCCGCCATCATATATTTCTACAATAAAAAGATAGGTCACATTTCACTAAAATACATTCGTCCTTTCCCAGGAAAAATGCTTTTAGATATGATAAAGGTCGGCCTACCTTCTGCCGGAGAAAACTTTTCATACAACGTTTATCAGATCGTACTCTTATCATTTATAAACAGCATGGGAAATGATGCGGTAAATGCAAAGGTATACTGCTCTTCTCTCATGTCATTTGCAATGGCATTTTCTAACTCAGCTGCTATGGCTACACAAATCATTGTAGGACATTTAGTAGGTGCGGGAAAAAATGATGCAGCCTACAGTAGAGCTATTTCAACCCTAAAAATTTCATTGCCTATAACCATAGCCCTAGCGACCATAAACTGCCTTATCAGCCCGTTTTCTCTCAGACTGTTTACATCTAATGAAAACATTATCCACCTGGGCTTCTATATCCTTTTAGTGGATATCGTAATCGAAGTCGGACGATGCTTAAATATGACCTTTGTCAGCAGCCTAAAGGCAGCTGGTGACTACATGTTTCCACTTTATATCGGCTTATTTACCATGTGGTTTTTAGGTGTGCCTATCGGATATACCATGGGTGTTCTATTAAAAATAGGAGTCCAGGGCGTTTTCATCGGCACCGCTACAGATGAATTTCTCCGAGGACTCGTCGTTCTCACCAGATGGCGTAAAAAGAGATGGATTGGAAAGGCTATCGTGAGCGATTCTTAAACAACTGATATAATCCCGCCACCATAAGAAGCAAGGCTGCGATTTGAATTACGGTAACTATTCCATCAGATATACCGTCTCTTGAGATGATCGCCACCATATTAAATAGCAAGCCTACGGTAAGTAGCGGAGACACATTTTTTCTGTCATTTTGAACAGGTATACCAGTTTTTTTCTCCGTCAATGCATCTATTCTCTGCGTAGTCCTGTAGACAGCTACTAAAAATACAGCCACCAGACAGGAAACAAGTATGGCACAAACCAGAGCGGAATAAGACTCAGTGACAGCATAGATAATAAATTCCAAAATGACCAGGAGTACTTCGAAAATGCCTGCCGCTTTAAATATTTTACGAATCTTTGTGTAGTGCTCGATACTGGAATCCACATCTGTATAAAGCTCAAAATCACCCTCAGAAGCCTTCTTTCTGAGGATAACCCAGTAGCCCCAGCACTGAACGATTTCTACGCCAGACTCCTTCATAAATTCTCTGTAGTCCTCTGTGACATCACCGAATTTTTCACCTAAATCTATCTGGTAAATGTATTCACCCTTTTCACACGCTTCAAAGGTATAAAAGCCTGCAAAAAAGCTCTTCATCGCCCAGCCATTATTTACCATCTCATTAAGCCACTTGGTCTCTTTATCCTTGTCAAACATTAATCTAAACTTAATCATCTTCATTCATCCTCCTGCCATTTTCTACAAGCTCTATAAGTCTGTTCCTCTCCTTGTCAAAGGCTTCTTTGCCAAGAGTGGTTATCACATATTCCTTCTTCTTTCTCGACTCCAAATCCTGACTGTAGATATCTATCCACCCACGCTTCTGCAGGGTCTGCAGTGCACCGTAAAGTGTACCTGCTCCAAGAGCTACCCTTCCACCAGTTATCTCATCCACTTCCTGGGTAATGCCATAGCCGTGATTCGGCTTTCTAAGCGCCAGCAGGATGTAATAAAACGCCTCCGTAAGAGGACTTTCTATTTCTGCCATATGATATTTCCTCCATAATGTATCTGTCACCAATTCATCGAGCTTCGATATATCGGCTCTCGATATGTTCTGTAGATAATATATCGCATACCGATACATTTGTCAACGATATATTTTATTTTTTTACAATAAAAAACCATGCCAGCCGAAACTGACATGGTCAATATATAACTTTATTAATCTCTGCCCCTGAGCATAGGTACTACGCTTCCGCCATAAGGCATAACATAGACCTTTTTATCTGTGAAATCTACACCTTCCATCAAGGAGCTTTCATCTGTGTAAGCCTTCATTCCCATAGGCTCCGTGGTATCATTTCCTATAGTGGTCATGATACGTGTCTTTGCATGGCGAAGATTTTCTACTGTAAGATAGAAAATAAATCCGCCTATGGTAAAATCGTTTCTAAGTGCAGGATCTAGCTTACCTTCCTTCTGTGGCTCAAGCCATGCAGTATAGTCTGGGGCACCACAGCCCTCCGGACACTTACAAAGCCAGATACACTCTCCACCCTCCTTGACCGCGCGCATGGAATTCAGCATTCCCTTACAGCCCTGGTAAAGATTCATATCCTTAGGATAGCCACCACTCGAAACCAAGACTATATCAGCCTCCTCATCTATCCACTTTTCATAGCACTTGGACTGGTAATCACAGCTGGCCTGCCAAGCCTCCTTTAGGCTTCCACAGAATAATCCACTGTGCTTTCCGCTGGTAGCTACCACGATATTTATACTATATGTAACATCGATAAATGCGGCTGCCTCATCCATATCCTCATGAATGGGATTCTCTGCCAAAAGACAGCTTCCCACCTTGTCATCACTGTGTGGACGAACCGGATCCAGCGCCCTCTCATGATTCTGTCTGATAGTAGTACGGCTGCTTACACCAGGCAAAATATTTTTTCGGCCTCCGCCAAAGCCCGCCATCATGTGATGCACTGTGCCGCCCACGATGATAACCTTCTTGCCTACTATAAGCGGATTAACCTTTACATTAGTTCCCCTCGAGGTATCACCTACATGCACACACTCGCCATCACAGTCATGATCCACCACAGTACAATTCTCATATAAATAGTCTCCAGCTATAATACGATGCTCCTCCTTAGTGGACTTTCGATGCGTTCCAAGAGCTACCAAAACAGTGATATTCTCAAATGGCACATCCATCTCATCGTGGAGATAATGACCCAAAATAGTAAGTATATCGCCCTGATGCATCCAGCTTCTAGTGATATCAGAGCATACAATGGTCACCTTATCATCAGGCTTAATCTTTTCCTTAAGCGGAGCAGAAGCTATAGCTCCATCCTCTAAACCGTGAATCAATGCCGCTTCGAGATCATCTATCTCTGGCATTGGGTCTGGATTTAAATATGTAATAGACTTTGCATTTTTAATAGGAATCGTAACTGTATCGGTTCCGTATTTTAACTGAACTGAAGCGTCCATGTGTTTTCTCCTTAACTATCTCATAAATGGTAAAGTCAAAGCCTGAGTCACTACACCGTCAGTCGAAACAAATACAGCCATAACTGCTACCAAAGCCACCAGAACAAGCACTGTCATCACATCCCCTAAATGGAATGGATATTCCTTGTATCCGCTCTTTCTATCTCTTAAATAGAAGCCTCGCATCTCCGCTGATATAGCGCTGCTGTCTACCTTCTTTAGGCTGCTCACGAGAAGAGGAACACAAAGCGGCGCGACAAGCTTTGCCTTTCTGATAAGATTCTTCGTCTCAAAATCTACACCTCTGGCACGCTGAGCATCCTCTATCTCATGGTACTCCGCTGCGAAAAGAGGTACAAATCTAAACGCGGTCGTAACTATAAATGCATATCGATACGGCACATGCCAACACTTGACCATAGCATTGCAAAGGTCATTCATAGTGGTAAGTGCAAACAAAAGCATCAAAGGCAGCATAGCAGCTACCACTCTAAACGAAAGCAAAAGTGCACTGTCCAAACCACCCGTCGTGATGAGAACAAAATCTCCTATCACTACAAGAGGCTTACCTGTACGAACGAAGAACAGCTGAAGTACAAACATCAGAATACCCAGAATCAAAAGCTTCGTGGTAAGACCAACTGCCCTCTTGCCAAGGCCACATATGTAGGAGATAAGAAGCATAAGAAGTATCATTCCCACCTCTATAAAAACTGAGCCACATACTATACAGGCCATACCATATAAAAATGCTGCCAAAAGCTTAATAACTGGATTCAGCTTATGCAGGAAACTATTTCCCGGAACATAGTTTAGAAGGTTCATTAATTTACACCTCCCTTGTTAAGCGCCCTATACATATCTTCTACAGTATAGACATCCTTATATTCATCGCCAAAGCGAAGAGCAAGCGCTGGAATTTGAGCAGGAAGCACACGGGCTGAATGCAAAAGCTCTTCATTCTTCATAACCGTATTAGTCTCGCCATCACCTATAAGCCTTCCACCTGTTAGGACAAGAACTCTCTTAGCATAAGACTGAACCAGCTCCATGTCATGGCTAACCATAAGAACTGTAATTCCCTTTTCGTGATTCAGCTTCGTGACATAGTCCATTATCTGAATACACTCTAGATAATCAAGACCTGTAGTCGGCTCATCCAAAATCAAAAGCTCAGGCTCACAAGCCAATACTCCAGCCAGAGCTATACGCTGACGCTCACCGCGGCTGCGCGAAAAAGGAAACCAATCACCCTTTAGCGAAAAGGTTTCAAGCGCAGCCTCCACTCTCTTATCTATCATTTCTTGTTCCCAACCCTGTACGCTCATGCTAAATGCTAGCTCCTCCAGGACAGTATTCTTACAAATCTGTCTGTCAGGGTTCTGAAACAGAAAGCCCACTTTTTTAGCTATCCTACTGGTCGGTGTGGTAAGAGTATCCATACCATCCAGATATACGTGTCCCTTATTCGGACGAAGCAGACCATTGCAAAGTCTGCTGATAGTACTCTTACCTGCACCATTAGCGCCGATAAGTGCCACGAAATCACCCTTAGGTATATCAAAGCTCAGATTATGGATAGTCTCAGCGTCTGAGTAGCCAAAGGATACATTTTCAAATCGAATCATCTGATCACTCATCGCTACTTCTCCCCTCTGATAGCCTTAAGCATCTTTTCTCCGTCGTCCACCGACATAGGCACATCGCCTGTATATAATCCACCTGCATGTAAAAGCGAATAAAGCTCAGCCACGCGAGGTATGTTAATTCCAATCTCAGTGAATGCCTCTGTGTTAGCTACCACTTCTCTAGGAACACCCTCGAATCTGAGCTTTCCCTCACATAAAACAAGAAGCTTTTTAACGTATTCACAAAGAAGCATAATCTTTTGTTCAATGATAACTACTGTTATACCCTTCTCCTCATTAAGCTTTTTTAGAAGGGTAAAAATCTCTCGGCTACTTTCTGGATCTAGCTCACCGGTAGGTTCATCTAAGACGATAATCTCCGGCTCAAGAGCCAAAATAGATGCGATGGCCACCTTTTGCTTCTGACCACCCGAGAGAGATGCAATTTCTCTAGTCCTTAGCTCTGTAATTCCAAGCTCTGATAAGACCTTTTCTAACCGAGCTCCGATTTCCTCATGCGGAATTCCAAAGTTTTCCATACCAAAGAGGATCTCATCCTCCACTACAGATGCCACCATCTGACTATCTATATCCTGAAAAACCTGTCCGATTTTCCTGGCAAAATGATCACATGGATTATCCACTGTATCATCGCCATCCACCTCTACGCTGCCGTAAAAGCTTCCCTTTATCTTATGTGGAATGATACCTGAAAGTGCCATAGCAAGCGTGGTTTTGCCTGCACCAGATGTACCTATAATACCTATAAAATCTCCCTGCTCTATAGAGAGATTTATATTATCTAATGCTTTGCCATCACCATTTTGATATTCAAATGTCAAATCGTGTATCTTTATCATAGAATTACCTAAAAGGAGAGGACTTGAATTTTCTCCAAGCCCCCTCGCTTAAACTAACTGTTTTCCCTTTTATAGATTACTTTGTCTCTCTTCCGATTCCCATAACCTTATTTACAGGAATAGCAAGGATAGTAACGATAACCATGTTAAGAAGTGCAGTCACTACTGTAACAAGAGCCATCTGTGAGAACTGAGCTACTGGCATAGGACGTGCATAGGTAAGTGCTGCAAGACCAACAAATGCAAAACCAGAAACCAAGGTGCTAAGGAAGGTACAAACCACTGGCTTAATAACCTTTGGAAGCGGAATCATGATAAGAAGGCACATAGCAAGTGCGCCTAAGGTCTCACTGCAAAGTCCAAGCCATGGCATGCTGGTTCCGATCTGGCTGATAGCACCTGAAATAAATCCGATAACAGCTGCCTCCCATGTCTTAGGACGAATAATAAGAATAGACAAGCAATATGTCGCAATAAGGAAATTCGGATGCATATTTCCAAGTGCAATAACTCCAGCGAAGAGACGAAGTACGATACCAACCGCCATCATAACGCCTACCAAAATAAGATTTCGCACATCCTTAAGGCCTGTTCTTGCCTCATCATTTACAACTCTCTGTTCCATTTTCTTTCTCCTTTTAAAGTGGAATAAAATAAAGCCTCTGACATTATAACAAAAAGCCCACTATTTTGCCACAATATTCTCTTTTATTCTTTTCTCAAACCACATTTTATGATAGACTTTAGAAACATTTTGGTCAGCGAGGATTTAGCAAATGAGAAAAAACACCACAGCTTCTACACAAACACTTGCCCTTCTTGCAGTCTTGGGAGGAAATGCGATCTTTGGCTTCAGCTTTTTGTTTTCAAAGCTGGCTTTAGGCATAGTAGAGCCATGTGTTTTGGTGGCAGTTAGGTTTACCGTCGCATTTGCTGTGCTTAATCTGATTGTTTTATTTGGAAAAATCCTAAAAAAAGAAAAGTTTTCCTTTTCACTTAAAGGAAAACCTAAAAAAGAGATTCTATTGCTTGCACTTTGTCAGCCAATCATATATTTCGCTGGTGAAAGCTACGGAATAAAGCTAACATCATCCTCCTTCGCAGGAGTAATCATCGCTCTGATACCTATCGTAGGCATCGTGGCAGATGCGCTGATAATGCATGCCAAAATAACGAAGTACCAGATAGCCTGCGCCATTTTTTCAGTCGTAGGCGTGGCTCTGACCACCTATGGTGCCAAGGATTTTAAATCGTCTGTTTTAGGGCTTTTGCTCCTGCTAGTAGCCATCATATCTGGCGCCTTCTTCTATGTTTTCAGCAAAGGTGCCAGCGAGCACTACAATCCACTGGAGCGCACCTACGTTATGTTCGGCCTAGGCAGTATAACTTATATTATCGCAGCCCTTATTCAATCCTTTGGTCACTACAGAGAAACTCTTCACGCTATTATGGCTCCCCAGTTTTGGCTTGCAATAGCATATTTAGCCGTCCTCTCATCTGTAGTAGCCTTTCTCCTTTTGAATTTCGGAGCGAACCATATTTCTATTTCCAACTCCACACTTATGGCAAACATAACCACCGTCATATCGGTGATAGCCGGTGTGATCGTGCTTAAGGAAAGCTTCACCCTGCCTCAGATAGTCGGTGCCATTATAATACTTATAAGTGTTACCATCGGCGAACTCGCCAAAGACTAGGAATACTTTCCCTCTTTAAACAGTTTCATCATCTCATTAGTCAGACTAAAGCTGCCTGGCTGTAAAATGATGTCCTCTCGCTTAACCCACTCTGCATACTTTAATTCATCACTGTCCATGGTTATCTTATCATCACCATCTACATCACAGTAGAAGCCAAGCAGAAGGTCATTCGCTGTTCCCCAAGGCTGAGACTTGTAATACCTAATATTCTTTACCCTTACTCCAGCCTCCTCCATAACCTCGCGTGAAACAGTTTCCTCGGCTGTCTCTCCTATCTCTGTGAAGCCAGCTATCAACGCATTATGTGCAAACCCTGTTTTATACTTCGTCAGAAGAAGTCTATCACCATTTATAACTCCTACGATAACCGCCGGCATTATTCTAGGATAGCTTCTATTTCCACATTTGTCGCATTTCATAGCGCGTTCCTTAGATGAGTGTACCATCTTCGCCCCGCATCTACCGCAGAACTTAGCATCTCTGTACCAGTCCGCCAAATGCTTTCCCGTAATCGCAGCAAATGCTTCCTCATCTGGACCGATTCCCTCTATTCGAAGGCTTCTCTCTGCTACATACTCTGTGTCCGCCGGAAGTTCACCTTCCTCCAGCTTTCCTTCCAGCAGAAAATACCTTTGCTCATCTACTGAAAAGATGTACCTGTATTCACGCTCTGTTCCCAAATCTGCCACTCTAGGGAAACGAATAACCTTGTTTTCGAAATCAGACTTATAAAGCAGTATTTGTCCGTCAAATATATTTATTACGGTATCACTATCTGCAGCCTTTGCCTCGTTATCGTATTGATTATAAAGCTTATGTGGGTATATGTCTTGAATCATCGCTATCTACTCCATGTCTAAATTAACAGCTTCGTTATTTATTTCGTATTTTTAATTGTAACATGAAATATTTTTAATGACAATGCAGATCCAACATCATCAGTCTTGCAAGTATTAGACAAGTGTCGTATATATATTATAGGCGTTATATTTGCAGTTAAGATAAGGAGACACTTATGCTTCCATATATTATTTATTGGGTCATAACCCTTTTGATTGTGATAGCGGTTGGGATTCTCACCAGAATAGTATTTAAAAAGAGAAAAACTACGAGCATCAGATTCATTAGAGGCTTTTTACAGCTGGTAGTTATAGTAATTGCCCTGTTCATATTTTTGAATAAATTCGATGATACAAAGGCAGTAAGCCAGACCATTTTAAAGGGTGGTACTCTGGCTATAGCTATACTAACCTTTGCCAGTCAAAAGGTATTAAATAACGTGATAGCAGGTATTATGCTAGCCGCTACCAAACCATTTGACATCGGAGATAAAATCACTATCTTAAACGGCAGCTTTACTGTAACTACAGGTGTAGTGGTGGATATGACCACCAGACATACTGCCGTGAGGATGGCGGACGGAAGGGTAACCCTCGTTCCAAATGGAGTGATTGACAACTGCTCTGTAATAAATGAGAACTATTATGATGACAATGGCTATCCATTTTCCATTTTATGTGCATACGACAGTGATGTGAAAAAGGCAATGGAGATTATGAACCGCCTTATCGTAGAAAACTCTCTCACCTTAAACGATGATATTACATACAAGACAGGACTTACCTGCAGCGAATTGACCAAGGATGGCTACGAACTAAAGGCTCTAGTCTGGACTAATGATATCTCAGATAACTTCAAAGCCTGCTCCGAGCTTCGCCTGGATATAATCGAGGCCTGGAAGGCAGAGGGTATAAACCTGCCTTATGCAAAGTAAGCTACAAAACCTTCCAACTAAAGACCCGTTTCTTGTTGTAGAACGAAAAATAGTATGCTAGAAATCTGTTCCTGCTGCGGCAGTCAGTGTTACACATATTTTCATTCTTTAGCATATGTCATACTATATTTATTTCGGCTCCTATCATCATATCTATATAAATGGAACCATATATACTGGCAAATAATGTATGCCATTTTCCCATTTATAATCTTTTGTATGGACAACGTATTTATCTCTTATGCGGTCACTAAACTTGTCGCAGAACATGTCTAATGATTTATGCCCCCGGTAATTTCCAGATTTTACTTCAATTGGACAAATCTTATTTCCGACTGATGTAAGAAAATCAATTTCATACAGATGGTTTGATGTTTCACTTTCCATCGTGTAATAAAATAAATTATTCCCTTTGGCAGTCAGCATCTGCGCAATCGCATTTTCATATACATAACCCAGGTTTGCCTCGAGCTTATCCGACAGCAGCTTATTATAAATTATGTTTTCAGTATATTTCTTGTCTCTAAATGCAAGTGTTATAAATAAACCAACATCAGATGTAAATAGTTTGTATCGACCCGAATCTTTTTCTAATGACATTCCAACATTAGGATTATTGGCATGATATGCAATATTCACAGTGAATGAGCTAAGCATATCAGGAATCAGTTCACGAACCTGTTCTGCACGTGTCCCTTCTCTTGCAGTTGACAGTACATATCTCGAGGCATTGCCACTAAGATTAGACGGAATTGCATCATAGATATCTCCCGCCAAACCAGTACCATCTATTTTTGTAAAATCTTCTTCATACAGATCAACTATTTCTCTTTTAACATCATCAACAGCCTGAAGATTGTTGTGCTCCAGGTAAGTTTCTATTGCTTGTGGCATGCCACCAATTAACATATACAATCTGAATTTACGCATCAGATCTCTATGCATGGCATTTCCGGCAAATTTTTTCTTTTGATATAGCATTTTTATAGTTTCGACAGTTACATCATCACCTATTGCCCATAAAAACTCCTCAAAATCCATTGGGTACATTGATATTTTATGTTCTTCACTTGGAATTAATATATCTTTTGTGTTCTTCTTTATAGACAAAAGCGAACCTGTTTCAATATATTTATACCTTCCATCGGCAACTAGATATTTTATCGCTTGTCTAGCTTTGGGCTGCAACTGTACTTCGTCAAATATGATTACAGATTCGTTTTCATATAATCTTTTTCCAGTTAACTGCTGTAGCTGCAAAAAGAAGAAATCCAAATCATATGTGTCATCAAATAAATCCATTATTGCTTTGCTTGTATGTGCAAAATCAATCAGTATATATGACTTAAACTCGTTTTTAGCAAATTCTTCTGCTATGGTAGACTTTCCAACACGCCTTGCACCTTTTATAAGCAACGCATATTTATCACTGCGAGTTTCTTTCCATTCAAGTATTTCAGAATATATTTTTCTCTTGAAAACAGGCTTTCCCATAATGTGCTACCACCTTTCAAAGCAGAGTATAACGCAAATCCCCATTTAAGTAAATATTAAATACGCGCAAATCCCCGTTTAGACCATTGCTATATCACCGCAAATCCCCGCCTAATAATAGCAGTCCAACCGGCTGATTTTTAGTGTGCCCTAAGCAGTGCTCCCTCATCCTGTAAATAATCCACGCTTTATAAGAAAAACTTATAGCTGATGAAAGGAAATCACAATTAGACAGAAAAACTTATTAATGATATTCTTTATTCAATCAAAACCTACTGAAACGATAGGCAAATACAAGGAGGCATACTAAGATGTCAAAATTATGGGATGCATTAAAAGAAGCAAAGAACTATAAATGGGTTGAGTTATCACACTCGTTAAATAACGATAGTCCTTACTGGGCAGGAATACCAAGAGGATCAGTTGAACTTGCAAAGACATGTTGGGACTGGGGAAACCCAGATTTGGAATGCTTAATACAGACCTTTAAGTTCCCAGGACAGTTTGGAACACATATAGATTTTCCAGGACATTTTGCTAAAGGAAAAGATTTATCAGAAAAATATGACATAAATGATTTGATATTCCCATTAGTAGTCATAGATATATCTAAAAAGGCTGCGGCAAATTCTGATTATGCAGTAACAGTAGACGATATCAAAGAGTACGAAGCAAAATATGGCGCTATTCCAGATGGAGCATTTGTTGCCTTAAGAACAGATTGGTATAAGAAATGGCCTGATATAGATGCAGTTTCAGGAGTGGATGCTGAAGGCGTAGAGCATGCACCAGGTTGGTCACTTGAAGCACTAGAGTATATATACAAAACAAGAAATGCTGCCGCAAATGGCCATGAAACATTAGACACAGACGCTTCACCAGTAGCGATAGAGCATCAGGATCTTATCTGCGAGAGATATGTCCTTGAACATGAAAAATTACAGGTTGAGCTCTTAAAGAGCTTAGATGAAGTAGCGCCTGCAGGTGCTGTAATCATTGTTTCTTACCCTAGAATCGAAGGAGCTACTGGCCTTCCAGCAAGAGTCTGGGCTATAACAGAATAGCGATTAGTCGCCAAAGCACAGGTGGTTTACCTCATACAAGCTATACGCCCCTTTGCCATTCACAAAAGGCATTATGAGATCTAGTCTCACAATGCCTTTGATTTTATCATTGTACCACTTAAAACGAAATCGTCCGAAGGATCCCTATGCTTAGCTTCCTCTAATCCAGCTAAACTTTTACAAAAACTATTATATCTGTTAATAGAGCTGTTTGCCATACTTCGCAATATCCTCCTTTAGGAATTCATTGGTACATTTATCATAATCAAAAATGTCAATGGTTTGTATAGCCGTTCCGGTAGCATACGAGCCAAACAAATACAAATGCTCAATATTATATTTTTTGTTTATAAACTGATACTTGATTCCACGCTCCTTAAAAAAGCGCTCAGCTTTCTTTGTATCATTGCACTTCTTCGTGCCAAAAATCTGTATATTCATAGTTGCCTCCTAATTCAACGGAGTCCCGACCTCAATCAGGTTCCCATCCGGGTCGTAAAATCTGACAACCTTTTGTCCCCATGAATGCACCATCAATACATTGACATACTCTATTTCAAAATCTGAATCTTCTAGTTTCCTTACAAATCCTTCAATGTCAGGTTCTTCGAAATAAAGTTCTGTCATGTTATTCTTTGGAATCAGCTCTTTATCCAGAAACTGCTGCCATATTCTTACATCCTGCAATACTAAGCCTTCAGACATAATCACATTGCCATCCTGATCCAGAATTACCTGCAAACCAAATATTTCTTTATAAAATCTGATTGCCCTGTCCATATCTTTAACAGCAATCAAAACATTTTTCAGTCTCA
>JAZRWF010000099.1:0-47601 GCA_045599565.1 Lachnospiraceae bacterium | reverse complement strand
GACATGGCATAAATCTCCTTTGTATATATGGTTTCTAGTCAACTCCATTATACCAAAAGGAACGTATTTATGCCTTTTTTATTGGCTGAAATATTGAATTTTCAAGGTTCAACACACCTTATTGGTGTGGGAAGTTTGAGTTACGTAATTAATTAAGAATAAACTGGCTATCAAGTGAGCGTTTCATCGTAAATACTTTGGTGTTAAATACGGTTTATAAAAAGGAGTGTACAATAAACGTTCACAAGAAAAAGGAGGAGAACGATTTATATGTTAGGATGGGTAATCGCAGGAATGGTAGCAGGAGCTATTTTAATAACTGCATTAGATAGATTTTGGGATAGTATTGCAAATTGGCTTAATAATACAGCCGCTAATGCGATTGAAAAAGTATTGGGATATGATGCAAGAAGATATATGCAACGAGCTGTAGCTACTGTGACTAGAGTGCATGATAGACTACATAATAAAACAATTGTAATGACTCGCCAAAGTGCCTTGGATACGCATATCCATAAAATTACTTTGAGTAGTGATGCTCCTGTTTATGAACAGGAAGAAGACGTAAGAAGAGAATTTGAACAAAAAAATACTCTAGTAAACGAGTTTACATATCAGGGATAGGATTTAGCTATGGCAGGATGGAATACAGATAACGTAAATATTAGTGTTGAAAGCGTAGAGGAATTTGTTGATACAAATCCTGATTTATATAAGCAAAGAACGATTGCAGCCTTAAATGAAAAGAGATATAAGGATGCATTAGAAGAGGCAAATAAGGCTTTAGAATATAGTAATAAGGAATTGCAGTATCATCTTTTGGTAGCGAGGGTATACTTTGAGGCTCAAATATATGAATCCTGTTATAATAAGTTGATTTCAGCGGGACTTTTACGTTATGTAAATGAAGATTATGACAAAGGCGAGTTGCTTATGGATGAAATGGACTTTGTGTTTTATTCATATGCAGTTTGCTATAAAAAATTAGGGAAGAGTAACGCAAACGTTGAGACCATTGTTGTAACTCCTGATGGGAAAGGTATGTGTCAAACGCTTCAAGCAGCTGTAAATGTTGCAAAAAGTAATCAGATTATTATGATGACATGTGGCACTTATACAGGAGATGTAAAAATATCCAATAAAGATGTAAGCATATATGGTACGCCTATGGGAATGAGGAACAGAAGTATTTATCCAGTGCTTACAGGAAAAATAACTATAGAAAATTCAAAAGCTGAAATTATAGCTTTAAAGTTTAATGGGAAAGATACGTCCGAACAGATTATAAAAATAGATGATTCAAACGTTTATTTGAATGAATGTGTCTTCTCAGATAAAAACAATATAACTGGTATTTATGTTTATAAGAACTCAGAGTGTGAGGTGGAGTTTTGTGATTTTTTCGGGTTGGATATTGGTATTACAAATGAGGTAAATAGAAATATATTAACAGTGATAAAGAGTTGTTTTAAGAGTAATAGGGTTGGCGTTGTTGCAACAGATATTACGGAAATAGTAGGGTGTGACTTTATCAAAAACCGTGATGCTGGTGTATATCCTGTTGTTAGCAGAGGGGAGAAGATTAGTGCAAGAGAATCAACATTCGAAGAAAATGGCTGCGGGCTTATAATTGTAGATTCATATATAGATATTCAAAAGTCAAAATTCTATAGGAATCATTATCATATTGCATTTAAGGATGCAGGTTATTTTGTTGTTAGAAATTCAAGTTTTATAGGGGCGAAGGGTCCATGCTTTATAGGAGAGAGGGACACAAAGAAGAATAGAAAACTTAAGGAATACGTAGGATATATGATTTTTGAAGATTGTTTGCTTGAAAATAATAATTCATTAGCAAGAAGTGATAATAGAGGAATGACTTTGTTAAAGAGCGAAAAGAACCTTACTATACGGAACAATGGGGAACTAAATTCATATGCTGAAGGAATTAAAAGTTTTCTAGATAAGTGGTTATAGGTGATGCGTGAGCTTTATTTTTTAATGGAAAGATACTGGTGATAATATTATTTTTGTGAAAAGTATTCAATAGATGCTTTTCTTGAAAACAATAACGACTTTAGAGAATAGGAATTATAATATGGGAAGTGGATTAAACGGGGTAAAAATACGTTTTTTTTCTGAAAAGAATGATGTTAAAGAGATTAGAGTTATTTGTCATTATGGTTATCTTAATGATAGATATGTTGATTTGCAAGACAGGACATACGCTATTCTAAATATAGCTGAAGCTAATGAAGTAAAGATTTATCAGAAACTATCTCCAGTAGCATCATTTTTTAGCGTTGGCGGATATCCAGAACTCGGAAAGTTTAATGCAGTTCCCGGAAGATATTACGAAATAAGATATTGCAGGAGCGGATTGTTTTGGAAGGCTATTGCAAAAGAAGTTGCTCCATTTTGAAAATAGATAGTAATAAATGACGTGCCACAGAATATCTGTAGGAATAAGAAGCCTAAGTAATAGGGAGACCTGTCACTTGGGCTTTTATTATGATATGGAAAAATGTAGCATAATATGACAGCCGCTAGTAGAGGCAAAAAAGTTATATATATTTTTTGCGGTTACTAAGTCAAGTTGTTAAGAAAGAAAAAGTAGTTACGAACCCAACCGGGGTAAAATATATTGAATTAATCATCATTAGAACTCGACAAAGTGGGTATTTTCGACGGTATATCTTCTATTAGATGGAGAAATCCATACTAAAAGAAGGAGGTCGAAGATTATGACCACAGTAGAACAGAAAAAAATTACTATCAATGGTGCTGCTTATATAATCACATCGGAAGGGGAGGTGCTTGGAGCGTACGGTCAGCCTATATCCATAAGACCTAATGAGGATGGATATGCTACGTTTACCGCTGGAAAAAAAGGAAGAAGAATCAAGGTGAGGGTTCATAGACTTGTTGCAGAAAATTTTGTTCCAAACCCTAATAGTTATCCAGAAGTAGACCATCTTGATTCCAACAGAATGAATCCGAGAAAAGAAAATCTTGAATGGGTTGCTCGAAGTGAAAATGTAAAAAGAGCATACGCAAGAGGACACCATATAGGACGTTCTGTAGGTGAACGTAATCCGAAAGTCAAGTTAAATGATACGCTGGTATTACAACTTAGAGCAGAATATAAGGCGGGAGCTACAATTAAAGAATTATCAATCAAGTATAATCATCCATGGAATACTATAGGAAATGCAGTAAAAGGTATCACATGGAAGCATTTACCTATGTAGATATATCGACCTGAGTAAGTCGTAAAACTGCTCGTTTTTTATTGCTATAAAATCTTTCCCCATAAGTGGGGAAACACGAAAGGAGATGATACCAATGGTTCATTTATGGTAACTGTGCCTTAAACAGCAAATATAACTGAATATGGAGGAAATGAGAATGGATGCTTTTATCATTCAAGCGGTTCTTGTGATGCATTTTTTATACAAATGGCTCAAGGATAATGAAAACAAATAATTTAATTCAAAGGAGATTTTTATCATGAACAAGAATTTTAACAACAACGGAACTAATAACAACAGCAACAACAATGAATTTAATTTTGGAGGTATCGTTATGATGAATGGAACAATTACAACTAAGGAAGCATTTTTAGGAACAGTAAAGGCAGTTATGGAGGCTATGTATTCAGACGGTTACATCGTAAGAGTGCAGGAGGTTCAGAAGAACAATGGTATGATTCTCAACGGTCTTACCATCCAGAAGGTAGGAGTTAATATCGCTCCAACAATTTACCTTGATTCATTCTATGAGAATTACAAGGAAGGTCGTACCTTAGAGAGTATCGTTAATGCTTTATCGGCTGTATATGAGCAGCATAAGGTTGAGACTGATTTTGCTGTAGAGCAGATATCAGATTACGAGGCTGTAAAGAGCAGAATATGCTATAAGCTTATCAATGCTGAAAAGAATCAGGAGCTTCTTAAAGAGATTCCTTATGTACCATTTATGGATTTGGCAGTTGTATTTTACATCCTGATAGACCAGAGTTTTGATGGAAATGCTACAGCTCTCATCAGATATAATATGCTGGAGGTATGGGGTAATCCTGCTGTGGATGAAATCTACGAGCTTGCAAAGATGAATACCCAACTTCTCTTTAAGGGTCATGTAGCATCTATGATGGAAGTTATGAGCAGAATCATTGCAGATAATGATAATGTAGATGCTGATTTGGTTAATGCATTTTTCTCAATGGATGTATATGAGGATAATTTCTTGCCAATGTTTGTTGCAACCAACAAAGGCAAAATAAACGGAGCATCCGTAATTCTCTATGATGGATTACTTAAGACATTTGCGGAAAAGGTGGGCGGTGACTTCTATATCCTGCCAAGCTCTATCCATGAAACAATACTATTGCCTGCTAATGGTGGTATGGATGTGGACTATCTGATTGATATGGTTCGTACTGTGAATGCAACTGAGGTTGCACCAGAGGAAGTACTTTCTGATAATGTTTATAAATATCTTGCTGATGAAGACCGCGTGGAAATGATGAAATCCATATAGGTCTTATTTTTGTGCTCATTATAAGGAAAGGTGAAAAATATGTGCTTGCTTCAAGGTAAAAAGGTTACGCCAGAAATGGCAGGTGTTTGTAATAAATGCAGTCTCTATCTTAACACATGTATGCCTGTGGTAGACCACGGGTTTTTGTTTGGAGAATGCGATAACGATTATTGCTCAAAATGCGTTGTATATGTGGATTGCTGGGCTCAGAGAGAGGGGGGTGAAGAATTTATGCCAACAAATGGTTTAACGCCTGTAATGGGCGGATATGAAGCTCAGAGAGGGTATCTTGCAACTGCTGATGTTGACATTGCGGAGCTTTTTGAGAAAACAATTCAGATGCTGATATTTATTAACGGTAATGATAACGGAAAGGATGAAGTGAATGAGTAAAAATCAAGATAAAATAAAAGCAGCCCTTCAAAAAATAGATGATAGCTTGGCGGCAATTTCTTCTGATGAGGACTGGCTAAAATTTCTTCATTTTCAATCTCAATTTTATACATATTCTTTCGGAAACGCAATGCTAATTTTCGCTCAAAATCCTAATGCTACTTATGTTTGTGGATATAGAGCGTGGAATGATTTAGGAAGATATGTGCGTAGAGGAGCAAAGGGGCTGGCTATACTAGCCCCGTGTATCCGAAAGGAAGAGGTGTTCAAGGAGCCTGAAAATAAAGCTGAGTATCATGATGAGGAAGGCGAAAAGGAAATAAGGAAGGTTATCAAAGGTTTTCGGATTGTTTATGTATATGACTTGGCGGACACCGAAGGCGATGATAGTAAACTTCCTGTGCTAGTTACTGGACTTGCTGGAAATAGTGATGAGGAAAAACATATTTATGAAAGGTTATATGCTTATATATCCAGCAAACTTGCGGTTCAAGAAGTATATGGGACGGCGTCCAAGGGAAGTTATAATCTAGAAACAAAGCTTATTTCCGTTAGGGCTGACATGGATTATTTGCAGAAAGCAAAAACCATTTTACATGAATACAGCCATTACTTGGATTTTGAAATGAATCCTGATGAGAATATCAGCAGAAATCGTAGGGAGTTGGTGGCGGAATCATGTGCCTTTGTTGTATCAGCTAGACTTGGGCTTGATACCAGCAGATACAGTATGAGTTATATTCAGTCATGGTTAAAGGATAAAGCGGAGCTGAAATTTATAGCGGACACGGTGCAGAAAATATCATATCGAATTATTACTGAATTGGCAGAGTCTTCGGATTCTGCCTTTTCTAATTTAAGAGAAGAAAGTGAGGAATAATATGAATGCAAATATTTTAGTGGAAACAGAGGGCTTATCAAAAGAGGAATGGCTCAGATATCGTAAACAAGGAATTGGGGGTTCAGACGTAGCAGCGATTCTAGGTATCAGTAAATGGAATAGTGCTATACAACTATGGCTTGATAAAACAAACCAAACTAATGACCTGGTAGAAGAAAATGAAGCCATGCAGTGGGGAACAATCATGGAGCCTATTATTCGTAATCATTTTGCAAAGGTTACTGGAAAGAAGGTTGTTGAAATTCATGCAATGCTTCAGCATCCAGAATATCCATATATGCTTGCAGATTTGGACGGAATAACTGTTGATGATGATGGTCAACCTGCAATTTTGGAAATAAAAACTGCCAGTGAGTTTAAGAGAAGTGAATGGGATGAGGGAGTCCCACTCTATTATCAAACACAGGTACAGCATTATTTATGCGTGACTGGAATTCAGAAGGCTTACGTGGCTGTGTTGATAGGCGGAAATTCATTTCGTGTTTTTGAGGTTAACGCTGATCGTGACGTTATCGCTATGCTTATAGAAATTGAGAAGGACTTTTGGAATAAGGTCATGAATATGATTAGACCTGAAATAGATGGGTCAGATGCGGCTAAGAACTTATTGGATTCTATTTATACAGGAGGCGTAAGTGATAGTATTGTTCTTCCTGATGATGGAATTGAGTATGTGGATGCGTATCTGGAAGCATGCGTGCAGGAAGATAATGCAAAAGCTAAGAAACAGGATGCTGTCGATCATATTAAAGAGATTATGGGTGATGTAGAAAAAGCTACCTGCTTAGGTCATAGCATTAGTTGGAAGTCTATATCTACAGAACGTTTTGATTCATCTGCATTAAAGGCAGATGCACCAGATATTTATGAAAAATATTGTAAAACTATGAAAAGTAGAAGATTTACTTTAAGATAAGGAGCGTGATTTATATGGGTAAACAGTTAGATTTGAAAGCACTTTTAGAGAGTAAGCTGGGTGATATAGAGCCATTAGAATGTATTAGAGCAGAGATAGAGGCTGCTAATAAAGTTCCTCGTAATCTTATGTTTGAAGCAACTACAGAAGCATTTCAGCCTGAAACAAAACCGGTAACTACATCAGGAGCAAGAGGACTTACTGTTGAAGAGGCTAAGCTTTTTGATGATGAGATGAACCGCTTTATTGATACTGTGCTTATACAGGGAACGGATTACGGAATCATACCACATTGCAATAAGCCTACTTTGTTAAAGAGTGGGGCGGAAAAGATAATGAATTATTTGGGACTTATTAGCAGAGTTGAAATCATAAATCGTGTTGAAGATTATAATAAAGGTTTTTTCTCATACGAAACTAAAGTATTTCTCATCGATTATAATGGCGTTATTAAAGCGGAAGGTATAGCGATAGCAAATACCAGAGAGGGTAAGTATGCTAAGCAAAATGGATTCTCAGTTCAGAATGTTGTTTTGAAAATGGCTAAGAAAAGAGCACTTGTAGATGGGGTGTTAAATGCAGGCAATCTTAGCGCACGTTTTACTCAGGATGTGGAAGATTTGAATATCGAACCAGAGCATCCTAGTGGAAGAAATCCAGAAGAGTTAAGTGCTCAGTCTAAGCTGAAATCAGATAAGCCTGCTACTCAGAGGCAGATTAATTATTTAGAAACGCTCATGAGCCAGAATAATACGTCTACAGAAGCTATGAATCGGTATACCAGTTCAACTTATGGAGTAGATGATTATCGCAAGCTTACAGGTATCCAAGTGTCACATATAATTGAGAAATATAAATCTATAGAAAAGTAAACTATATTTCACACATGGATTGTTCGGCATCAACTAATTTATAATGGGCATCTGAGGTCTCTATTCGCAGTAAAAATTCAAGTACAGTTGATTTTATTATGCTTGTAATATCATCTGGGATAGGGTCCTCACACTGCTCGGGATTGAACAGAAATTCTACGTCAGATGACACGAGAAGATGGTGCTTGCTGATGTAGAGATTTAACTTTAACAAATACGGGGATTCCATGAGAGTTCTCATTTCATATAACATATAACATTGTAAAAAAAAATAGGGATTTATTATTATGCCGTTAGGCATAATCTATGTAAGAAGTTGTCTGCGCTTTTACCATCTTTAAAATAAAAACATGTAATAAAACTTATAGGGTGGCATTAATTTTATTCCCTAACGGGAATAATAAAATATATCATTAGAATAATCGGAGAAATGTTTGTCCATTATCAGATGAGTAAATATTTTTCCCTAACGGGAAAATTAAATAGTGTATCATTCATCGAACTAATTAGTTTTTATTTATTGCTACATTAGTAAGAATGATGTAGGTAGTATTTGGTATGGATTAATATCACGCCGTTAGGCGAAAAAGGAATGGAATATATTCTTTTCTGTCTTTTTCTTTCTGTTAAATACGTTTATAATAGTGACGTTAGTCACTAATAGTATGAAAACGGTTAACTGAAAAGGCAGAAAATACTGATTATATAATAATATAATGGCTACCAGTCGTATCAGTGGAGAACAATGGGACTGTAGTGGGGGGATACATGATAGATTTTATAGTAGTTTCAAAAAGTATAACAATATATGAGGCATTAATCATAAAAAGTATGTTCAGGATGGAAACGGATGGCTCTAACTATCAAGCATATACAAAAGATTTTCGAAGGTCTGGAGTTTCAAAACTTGGTGTTTGGATTGATAAAGATAAAATATTACAAGAACCAGATATGGAGAACTGCGTATTAAATGCAACTATCACGGTAAATAGATTTATATCAAATGGTTTAGTTGATGTTTATAGAATTATAGATACACTTGAGGGAATAACCAGAGGACTAGCGATAAAGAACAAAGAATGGAAATTGCAAAATGCAGCCTTCAAATTTAATTATCTCTGTAAAAGTAGTAGGGATTACATGGAGTTGCTGAATCAAAGCTCTTTGCATAATAAAAATAGAATAATTAAGGAGACTGATAAAAAAATATATCCATCAAGACTAACATATTCAAATGCAGGTGTATCTTTGGTAGTTAAACAGGCAAAAGATGAAAAAATGATAGATGTAAGTATGAATGTGCACAAGGTAAAGCTCACTAAGCTCCCAGAGCAATTTGGTATAGAGAGGCGTTTGTTAAAAGACTTTAACAATATTTTTAAAGCTTTAGAAATGTATTTATGGAGATACTATCTTGAGGCTATTTTTGGAAGGGGGGATTATTATACTGTAAAAGAAGCAGAGGAAAGAGTAGAACAATCATCATATTCAAGGGGTGAGAAAAAGAATATGATTAATGTCTTAAAAGGAATCGCAATTTATAAGGGTATAGAAACTTATTTGGCTCATATAGGTGAGGGGAACAACAAATATGGGTTTATGCAGAGTATAAAATCAATTGATACAGCAAATAGGTATATGAGAATGTTAAGGAATGAATTGGGTATAAATCCAGTAACAATAGGGAGAAAGACGGTGGCTAATTTTGGTTCGATAGATGAAATGATGGAAGGTCTTATTACAGCAGTTGAGAAGAGTGACATTGTGGGAGGGTACTAGGATGCGCTGTCAATTGTGTAAGTATTTAGAGGTAAATGTAACAGTATGATGTTTTTTCAGACGATTGTTCTTAGGGATATATATACATTCTATCTATACAAATGCACAATATTATACGGTTTCCTAAATAATATACCTGCAATAAATGGGTGTTGTCGAATAAAGCATAAAAATTGTGGACAGTCTTAGTGACTGTCTTTTTCGTTGCTATATTTTTGAGGTGATTAGAATAGATGATGCTGTGCGCAGGTAAAGAATAAAGTAAATAAATGATAAGTTCCCTATATGTTGCCACAAGCACTTTGGGGACAAATATATACGAAAAATACAGTATTTACGCGGGACTGAAGTATAAATGCCCCAGCCCCATAAGTAAACCAGTAATACTAAGGAGGTTAAATATATGACGAGCCGTTATTGGTTTTTGACTATACATTTGGAAAATATGAAAAAAACAGGATTAACACTTGAGCAAATACATAATCCTAAATACATTGCAGAAATCCTCTTACGTAGATGGTCAGATAGTGCTCCCTCGAGAACAGGGTGTGTAACTGTTTGTAAAAGTTCTAGTGGTTTATATCATGCCCATGCTGCGCTATATGGCGAGAAAACGACAGCTACAGCAGTTGCAAGATTGATGTATGACGCTCATGTTGAAAAGTGCGTTGGGGGAAAAACAAAGATGATGGAGTATATTCTAAAAGAAGGTGAATTTGCCGAATCTGGAGAAGTGATTCTCTATGAGATTGGACGGGAAAACATAAAAACTAATAGAGGACAGAGAAGTGACCTTGCTGATATAGAGGATTATATAAAACAGGGAATGTCTCCACGAGAAATAATGGATATGAAATTTTCGTATAGAAGATATGAGCGCCAGATTAAAAGTGCTTATGTAGCCAAAAAATATGAAGATGCTCCACTAAAAAAGGATATCTATGTTGAATGGCACGTTGGAGAAAGTGGCACAGGAAAGACACGTTACTATGAAACGTTATGCAACATTCATGGTGTAGACGAAGTGTTTTTTACTGGCTATAGCACCAATGGATGGCTTGATAGATACATGGAAATGGGAGCACCTGATATTCTGTTTGTTGACGAATTTAGACCATCAGGAAGCTGGCAAGAATTACTAAACATTCTTGAACCATATACAAAACGTTCAATTCATTGCAGATATGGAGATGCATATCCGCTATGGACTCAGGTTCATATTGCATCGATATTCCCTCCTGAGGAGATTTACCGTCAGATGGTAAAAGAGGATAATCGTCCAAATGATAGCCTTAAACAGCTTTTGCGAAGAATTACACGCATTACATATCATTTTATTGACGATAATGGTAACTACAGAGAGTACAGCATACCAACTTCACAATATACAAATTATGAAGACTTGAAGAATGCCGCTCTCGGTGATTTACGAAAAAATGTGTAATGTCAAATGAATCTGTTGGCGTGGAGGAATGATTTTTTATGGAAGTTTTAGATAATTCAAGTGTGTTTCTGCCTTCAGCAAGTATTAATACAGCACATCTTGCCAGCAACTTATATTTTTTTGAAGATAAAGGTACACATGCAGTATTTGCCAATATTGTACGTATTACAGAAATGCCTAAAGTCCCCTTGTGGGAAAAGTACACATTATCAATCGATGAAGCAGCTGAGTATTTCGGTATAGGTCAAAATCGATTGAGAAGTGTGGTGGCGAGTAATCCATCTGCGAGTTATTTGATAACAGTGGGAGCAAAAACTTTAATCAAAAGAAAGATATTTGAAAAGTATATTGACGAAGCTGTGGTTATGTAGCATGGCAGAACTGCAGATTTACAATGACAGAGAGGCTTTAGTGTGGTAATCTATATTTGCCATATTGGAGCCTTTCTACTTAATGGAAGGAGACGATATGTATGAGCGAAAAAAGAAAAGATAATCGTGGACGACTCTTACACATTGGCGAAATTCAAGAAAAGAATGGACGCTATAGATATAAGTACATTGATATATTTGGAGAAGAAAAGGTAGTACGTTCCTGGAGATTGGACGTACATGACCCATGTCCAAATGGTAAAAAGATGGAGCCATCGTTAAGAGAACTTGAAAAACAGATTACAGCAGATTTGTTTGACAAGATAGTCCCAGAAGGAGGTAAGCTTACAGTACTTGCTCTTGTTGAAAAATATGTATCACTTAGAACAGGAGTGAGGCCATCTACATTAGCGGGATATAATACAGTAATAAATCTATTAAAGAAGGACAGTTTTGGATGCAAGCGTATCGATAAAGTTAAAATATCAGATGCTAAAACCTGGTTAATACAGCTCCAAAAGAATGGTAGAGGGTTCAGCTCTATCCATACTATCAGAGGTGTATTGAGACCGGCTTTTCAATTGGCAGTTGATGATGACTTGATTCGAAAGAATCCGTTTGCTTTTGAGATTATGTCTGTTATTTACAATGATAGTGTAACACGAGAAGCGGTAAGTTACGAGGACGAAAGAAAATTTCTTAAGTTTGTTAAAGAGGATGCTCATTTTAGCAGATATTATGATGGAATATATATTCTTTTTAACACCGGACTTAGAATATCGGAGTTTGTTGGCTTAACCATTTCTGATATCGAATTTGATAACAAGAGAATTAAGGTTGACCATCAGCTTCAAAGATATAATGGAATCGGTAAAACTATCGTGGAACCCAAAACAGATAGTGGTAACAGATATGTACCTTTGACAGATGAAGTTATAGAGTGCTTTAAGCGAATTATTAAGGATAGAAAGAAGCCTAAAGTAGAACCAATGATTGATGGCTATGTGGGATTTTTATTCCTTGATAAAGATGAACAGCCAATGGTTGCTATGCATTGGGAAAAGTACTTCCAACATATTTGTGATAAATATAATAGTATTTATAAGGTTCAGATACCTAGAATTACACCGCATGTTTGTAGACATACCTTTTGTAGTCGTATGGCTGCCGCTAGAATGAATCCAAAGACATTGCAGTATATTATGGGTCACGCAGATATAAGTGTCACTCTTAATACATATACACATCTTGGATTTGATGATGCTAGCGAAGAGTTAGAACGTATTACCAAAGAAAAGAAGACTAAGAAGGTATCAAATGTAAGCGATATTTCTTCTCATCGTGATGCGGCAAATGTTGAAAAAATATGTGCAGGTGCAAACTAAAATGATTTGCACCTCAATTTGCACCTTTTGCCCAAGAAGATATAAGAATTTATAAGAACTTATATCAAATTGTAAATATGGAAGAATCTAGTAAAAATAGGAGTTTTTAGCATGATTAGAGTATTATTCGTCTGCTGGGGCAACATTTGCCGCAGTCCCCTTGGGGAGTATATATTAAAGGATATGGTGGAGAAGAGAGGGCTGGCTGAGCAGTTTTATATTGAGTCTGCTGCGACTTCTACTGAGGAGATTGGAAATCCAGTGTATCCGCCGGCCAGAGAAGAATTGGCGAGGCATGGTATTAGCTGTAGTGGGCACCATGCCAGACAGGTGAGAAAGAGCGACTATGAGAACTTTGATCTTATAATAGCGATGGAGGATATACATAAGAGAATAATGGAGCAACGCTTCTTTGGGGGAGATCCGGATGGAAAGATAAAGCTGTGTATGGAGCTGGCGGGCAGACCGGGAGAGCAGGTGGATGATCCATGGTATACGGGACGTTTCGGGGAAGTGTACGATCAGATATACAGCGCGTGTGAAGGTTTAGTCGAAGAGTACTTGCGGAGAAAATAAATAATATGATATAATTTTTCAGTAACTATTAATCTGGAGAGACCCAAAGCTGGGTACCTGTGAGGTATCCAGCTGTTTTTATGAATGGGCGCCGAAGGTGTTAGGAATAATTCTAATATTCTGATCTCTCAGGCAAAAGGACAGGAGAAAAAAATGGAAAACTTTATGAATCAGGTTGCCAGCGTAAATGACGTTGTCAACAGCTTCGCATGGGGATGGTTCGGTCTGATCTTGCTTCTTGGAACAGGCGTTATCTGTACCGTCATCACTAAGGCCTTTCAGATTACCCATATTCCACATTGGTGGGGTAAGACTATTGGTTCGGTGTTTAAGAAGGATGCTCATGCTAAAGCAGACAAGGGAACTGTTTCACAGTTTCAGGCACTTTGTACAGCACTTGCCGCTACTATTGGAACTGGCAATATTGCCGGTGTAGCTGCTGCTATCGTAGTCGGAGGTCCGGGTGCAGTATTCTGGATGTGGGTAGCTGCCATCCTTGGTATGATGACTAACTACTCAGAGAATATTTTAGGTATCTATTACAGACGTCGTAACGCAGAGAATGAGTGGTCTGGCGGTGCGATGTATTATCTTAAGGATGGTCTTGGTTCATATAAGAATTGTAAGACTATAGGTAAAGTGCTGGCAGTTATATTTGCTTGCTTTGCGATCCTTGCTTCGTTTGGTATTGGTAACATGGGTCAGATTAACAAGATTACCCTTAATCTTCAGTCTGCATTCTTTAGTAACGTTCAGGCTCCACTTCTTGGTGGTGTTTCCATCGTAAACTGGATTATTGGTGTAGCGCTTATGATCTTGGGTGGATTTATTATTTTAGGTGGTCTTCAGAGAATCGCTACATTTGCTGAGAAGGTAGTTCCATTCATGGCTCTTGTATATGTAATCGGTGCGCTTATTATCATGCTTGCACATATTACTATGATAGGTAAGATCTTCGTGGCTATCTTCAAATTCGCCTTCGGTATCCGAGCTGTGACTGGTGGCGCTGTAGGCGTAGCTGTTATGGAGGTGGTGAAGGCTGGATGTAAGCGAGGCGTTTTCTCAAATGAGGCTGGTCTTGGATCTTCTGTTATGGTTCACTCAAACTCAAATGTTAAGGAACCTGTAAAGCAGGGACTTTGGGGTATTTTTGAGGTATTTGCTGATACCATTATCGTGTGTACCATGACTGCTATCGTAGTTCTTTCATCAGGTGCTATTGATTTAAACACTGGTCTTGCAGCAGAGGGCGTAAACGATGCTACTCTCGTAGCGCAGGCATTTGGTAAGCTCTTTGGTAAGCCAGGTGAGTGGTTCATTGCTATCGCGGTGCTTCTCTTTGCATTTACTACAGTTATGGGCTGGTCGCACTATGGTTCAAAGGCTGTAGAGTACCTCTTCGGTATAAAGGGTGCTAAGGTTTATAGAGTTATCTTCGTGCTTATGATGATTTCTGGCGCAGTGATGAAGTCTTCGCTTGCATGGGATATTTCAGATACATTTAATGGACTTATGATGATTCCTAACCTTATCGGTGTACTAAGTCTTACGCCTCTTGTAGTTAAGATTACTAATAACTATGTAGACAGAAAGATTAAGGGTAAGGATATAGAACCGATTCTTTCATACGACCCAGCCATTCAGGCTGAAGCAGCACAGGCTGTTAAAAACGGAGCTGAATAAATAAAATGCCCCTCCCTTTATAAGGGAGGGCTATTTTTTACATTTCCTGTTTTAGCTGAGCAGCTAATTCTTTGAGTTCACGTGATTTTTCTTTAATATCGTCCACTACTTCTATATTCTTCTCGCTAGACATTACGGTAGTATTAGCATGTGCAGACACCTGCTCTGTAATGGCTGAAATATTTGAAATGCTATTTACGATTTCGGAATTTACAACTGTAAGCTTTTCAATGGTATCGGAAAGTTCATTAGAGTTAACTCCGATATTAGAGGTTTCATTTTCTATTATTCCAAAACCTTCAGCAGTGGTTTTTATCGACAACTCTTGAGCATTTAGGCTGGCAATCATTTGAGAAGTAACACTTACAACGTCTGTAATAGCACCTGTGATTTCGTTTATCATTGCATTTATGTCTGATGTAGCGGCCTGCGTACTGTTGGCCATACTTTGAATCTCTGATGCCACCACAGCAAAGCCCTTTCCTGCTTCGCCTGCTCTGGCTGCTTCGATGCTGGCATTTAGCGACAGAAGGTTTGTCTGTGTTGCAATGCTGGAGATAATCGTGATAACGGATTCAATCTTTTTTACAGACTCGCTTAGGTCATCAAGTTTTTGGTTTACCGCATTTCCATTTTGCTTCATTACCTCAGACTGTGTCACAAGTTCATTCATATTATGCTTGCCATCCTGGATGGCTGAAACTGTTTTATCAATGCTGTCAACTATTTTTTTATAGCTGGTAGAAACATCTTCCAGTCGTCCGGTAATATCGGAGGTCATTTCTAACTGATTTTCCACATTTTTCGTTGTGTCAGAAGCGCCCTGATCCACTTCTTTCATAGCTCCTGTGGTAGATCGAATAGACTCACCTAGTTCTTCGACTACTCGATATAACACATCTATAGTGGCATTTGTGGAATTCCCAATCTGTAGGTTCTTGTCTAAAAGATCTCTGGTTTTCTTGTTCTCTGCCGATATGCGATCTTCGCGTGTTCTGTTGTTCTGCTCAACTCGCCTAACAGAAAGAGCTTGATAAATAGTGATGAGCAGTATGATGATTAGATGGATTTCAAGGGTGGCGGTATTGGAATCGTTATAAACGCCAATATTTAGAAAATATATAATCTGGATTATATTTACTACTATAACACCGATGGATTCCATCATTGAGTATTTTGCATCCGCATAGGCAGATACTATGATGATGACAGGTATAGCATAAGTAAATGTCAATAAATTCTCGGTAGTAAACAGAACAAAAATGTATAGGAGTGGGAAACCAACGCCTACAAGATGTTTAATTAGTTCTGAATCCTTTTTCCGAAGAAAGGTTATCCATATTAGTGCTGTAAGCAGAGCAAAGGCTCCGGCTATTCCTGAAGCGTACGCTAAGGTTCTGGCACCTTTGAGATACTCTGCTATATATGCAAATACTATAATAAGGCATTCGATGGATACGCATATAGATACGAGTTTATTGCTGCCTACAAGTTCCTGGTTTATTGTTCTTTTCTCGTTCATAAGCTACAGCTCCTCTTCTAGTAATTTTATTAGTGTGTCATATTGCTTAAACCAACTATTTATATTGCGCACAATAAAGTTTAGCACTGCTTATATGATGTTTCAATGTTTTTACTGTTGTTGTGTGGAATTCTGTGATATCGTGAGAGTTTTTGATATCATGGTGATAAAATATGAGGATTTATAGTAAAAAGTGGAGGCGAGTAGTAGGTATTAAAAGCAGAAGTGGCATATTTATAAAGACATAGAAGGGTAAAATGTGCTATTCTATTTGCAAATACTATCGAAAGGATTATTAGTAATGGAAATAAAGGATATTCTAGCGATATGCGATCACACACTGCTTCTCCAGGGAGCGACATGGGAAGAAATCAAAGGCATCTGCGATGATGCCATGAAGTATAAGACTGCGTCGGTATGTATTCCGCCATGCTATGTAAAAGATGCCGTCGACTATATGAAGGGGTCCATTCCTGTATGTACAGTAATAGGTTTCCCTAATGGAAATACCACGACCAAAACCAAGCTTTTCGAGACTGAGGAAGCTATTGCAAATGGTGCGAAGGAAATCGACATGGTTATAAATATCGGTTGGGTTAAAAGTCGCGATTACAATAAAGTAGGTGATGAAATAGATGCGTTGGCTAAGGTGTGTCATGAGAAGGGTGCTATTCTTAAGGTTATCATCGAGACATGCCTTCTGACAGAGGAAGAAAAAATAGCTATGTGCCATGTAGTTTCAGCCAGTGACGCTGATTTTATAAAGACTTCCACAGGCTTTTCTACCAGTGGCGCCACATTTGATGATGTTAAGCTTATGAGAACCTATTGCAGCCCGGATCAGAAGATAAAGGCTGCCGGTGGCATATCATCTATAGAGGATGCGAAAAAGTTTATGGAGCTGGGTGCGGATAGACTTGGCACCAGTAGAATCGTTAAGATCGTAAAGAGCATGGAGCAATAATTTGGACAAAAAGATGAATAAAAACAGCACAGTGTTAGCATTTACTGGCGATATCGGATTCGATCGCTACATGGATGGCAAATGGGAGGATGACGAGCTGCTTTCAAAGGAAGTTCTTGATTTTCTTCATAGTGCAGACCATGTCATCGCAAATGTAGAAGGACCGTTGGTGGACCAGCCTACGAATACTGCCACAACAGGTGCTGTTCAGCTGATGCATACCATGAATCCCAAGGCTATAAAGGTTCTTAACAATATGCATGCAGATATTTGGAATATTTGCAATAATCATATTATGGATGCCGGCGAGTTGGGAATGGAAGCCACACTAGCCGAATCCAGAAAGCATAATGTAAAAACCATAGGGGCAGGTATGAATTTAGCAGAAGCCTGCAAGCCATTGATTCTAAATGAAGCTGGTGGCATAGGGCTTTTCGGTGTAGGCTATCAACGAGGCTGCAAGCCAGCAGGAGATGAAAAGGCTGGCTGCCTTAACTGGAGTGATTTTCAGAGTATACAAAGGATTATAGATGAAATAAAATCTAAATGCCGCTGGTGCATCATAGTCTCTCATGGTGGAGAGGAGTTTACTTCCCTGCCAAACCCTTACACCAGAGATAGATACTTGAAGTACTTGGACATGGGTGCGGATATAATAGTGTGTCATCATCCGCATGTACCTATGAATTATGAATTATTGGGTGAAAAAGCCATTTTCTATTCGCTTGGGAATTTTATTTTTGACACACCATACCAAAGAGCGCAGTTCAACACTGAAAAGGGAGTGCTGCTTAAGCTGAAGCTTACTGAGGAGTCGTATACATTTGATGCGTTGGGACTAAATATAAATCGAGAAAATGAGCATATCGAAGCAGCTCCACTTCCTGACATATTCACCGACGTGCAGGAGGAAGAGTATAACCTTTTGATACCTTTGGCGGCTAAAATGTTTATTTCTGCTACAAAACGGCAGCAAATTTATATGAATCCTGACAAATTTAAGGATGCAACTGAAGAAATGTGGGCTTTGGACTTTGCTAATCCTAAAAGAAGTGGTAGAGTAGAAGGAGAGGGCTTGGATTTCTTCTTGATATGTCCTTTGGCGGAGAAGGAAAAAGAAAAAGCCTGGGAAAAAAGTAGTTTGGAGGCAGTTGTAAAGTACATAAGGGAGCAGATGTAATATGCAGTACAGAAAATCAAAAGACGGACAGAACATTTCATTGCTTGGCTATGGTTGTATGCGCTTTTCTAGAAGCGGTAGCGGCATAGACATCGACAAGGCGACTAAGGAAATCGAGGTCGCATACAAGGCTGGCGTGAATTATTACGACACAGCTTATGTGTATCCAGGAAGTGAGGAAGCTTTAGGTGAGGTCCTATCGCGTCTTGGAATAAGAGATGAGGTATTTATCGCGTCAAAGTTACCACACTATCTTGTGAAATCAGTGGCTGGCGCAGAAAAAATGTTTCAGGAGGAACTGAAAAGGCTTAAGACAGATCATATCGATTTCTATCTTATGCATATGCTCACAGATTTAAAGACCTGGAATAAGCTTTTGGATATGGGACTGGGCGATTGGATTAAGGAAAAGCTTGAATCTGGCGCGATTAAGCGCATCGGTTTTTCTTACCATGGAACCTCGAACGGCTTTATCGAGCTGGTAGATGCTTATGATTGGGATTTCTGCCAGATTCAGTATAACTACTTGGATGAGAATTCACAGGCAGGTGTTAAGGGTCTTAAATATGCAAATGAGAAGGGGCTTCCTGTGGTTATTATGGAAGGACTCCGTGGCGGTCGTCTGGTAAATGATTTGCCTAATAAAGCTAAAGAGCGTATAGCAAAGGCTAACCTTGGAAGCGCAGCTGCGTTGGCGTTCAAGTGGCTTTACACTCAGCCGGAGGTTACCTGCGTGCTTTCTGGTATGAATTCAGTCGAAATGGTAGAGGAGAATATTAAGACTGTAGAGAATGCTACAGTGGGCAGCTTAACTGATGCAGAAAAGGAACTGATAGAGGCTATTAAGACTGATATAGCTGACAGTATGAAGGTAGGCTGTACAGGCTGTGCGTACTGTATGCCATGTCCGCAGAATGTTGATATTCCTGGAACCTTTAGCTGCTATAATAAGCTTTACAGCGGTGAAAAGAAGTCTAGCACCAGACATGAGTATCTTCAGAATACGGTATTCCGTCAGGTTACTACTTCGGCTTCTCAGTGTATAGGCTGCGGAAAGTGTGAGATGCACTGCCCACAGCATCTGCCAATAAGACAGCATCTTAAGGAGGCATCAAAGGAACTCGAGAACTTCGAGTATAAGGCAGCTAAGAAATTAATAAAAGTATTTAAGCTTTGGTAAAATACGAAACCACCTGCTACGAGTTAGCAGGTGGTTTTTAGATGGAAACTACTTAATCTTTTTATATACTGGAATGTACTCGATAGGAGCGTCGGCTGTTATGCACTGACCACCCTCGTAGGTCTTCTTCTCGAAGATGTTCTCCCATTTCCCAGCAGGTAAGTAAACCTCTCTAGAACGTGCACCGAGCTCGGTGATAGGAGCGATGAGGTAATCTGGTCCAAACATGAACTGGTCTGGAAGATCCCAGCACTTCTTGTCTTCAGGGAACTCGATAAACATGGCTCTGATAAGTGGAAGACCAGTAGTATGTGCTTCCATATAAATGTCATGGATATAATCGAGCATTCCCTCGCGGACATGTAAAATGTCAAGCATAATCTGGTAAGCCTCTTCACCGTAGCTCCAAAGCTCGTTAGGCTGACCGGTGTGAAGGTATCCGCCGCCCCAGTCTCTGTTATCAAGAGGTGGAATGTTGTAAGGACCTCTGTCGCCGTGCATTCTAAGAACAGGAGTGAAGGCTGCATACTGATACCATCTTAACAGAAGCTCTCTGAATTCATCTGTGAATCTATCCTCTGTCATGAAACCGCCGATATCGGTAGTCCACCATGGAATACCTGCTATACCCATGCTCTGTCCAGCCATAATCTGGGTCTTTAAGGTCTCGAAATTAGACTGAATATCACCGGACCAGACTACTGTTCCGTATTTAGCATTTCCTGCCCAGGCAGCACGTGCTAAAGAAAGCATGAACTTTCCTGGTGCATCCTTATCAATGCCCTCAGAGAAGGTACGTGCATACATCTGAGGATAGAGGTTCGATACCTCCTGACCAGGACCAATGTAGTAACGGATATTGTCGAAGTCATAGCTTACGAGGTCTGGCTCGGAGTTGTCCATCCAGAACATGTCTATACCAAAGTCGTAGTAGTGCTTCTTGCACTTGTCCCAAAGGAACTCTCGGGCAGCTGGGTTCGTAACATCTATGGTGAGACAGTCACCCTGAAAATCATAGGTCTCATCTGTGCCACGCTCTGTAGCTACTAAGAAGCCTCTGTTAAGCATTTCGCCGAAATTCTTACTCTTCTTATCCACAGAAGGCCATACAGATACGATGACCTTAGTGCCCATTTCATGAAGCTCATCACACATAGCCTTTGGATCTGGCCAGTACTCGTAGTCCCAGTCCCAGTCCCCCTGAAGAGTCCAGTGGAAGAAATCGATAACTATTACATCCAGTCTTATGCCGCGCTTTTTATATTCTCTGGCAACCTCAAGAACTTCATCCTGAGTGCGGTAACGAAGCTTACACTGCCAAAGTCCCATGAGATCGTCACGCATCATTGGGGCACGGCCTGTGACAGCTGTATATTTTTCGATAATATCTGCTGGAGCATCGCCTACAGTAAGCCAGTAATCCATATCCTTGAGAGCATCAGCCTTCCATTCGGTGATGTTCTTACCGAAGGTCACCTTTCCTGTGCATGGATTATTCCAAAGCATACCGTAGTTCATATTAGATACGTAAAATGGAACGGATGCCTGTGAATTACGCTGCTCAAGTGGAAGAACGCAGCCCTTCATATCCATGATAGGGTACTGATACTGTCCCATACCAAAGATCTGCTCGCCGTCGTTAGCTTCAAAGGTGACGAGAAGGCTGTAATCACCGCCAGGAATGCCCTTCCATTCCCTCGAACGTTCCTTCAGACAAATGCTTTGCTTTGTAAGTGAGCCATCATAGAATCGGTAGTCTTCGCGTAAAAACTTCTTCCCATCGCGGTAAAATGTAAGAATGCCGACTCTGCTGATAACCGCTTTTATTCGACCATTTTCGATGGATGCCTCATCGGTACCATCTATGGTAATGGTGGCTGTATTCTCTGCCGGGTCAAGAGCTTCCGTTAAAGCCCAGTCCTTGCCACAGAATTCTGGAAATTTAGTAGCTCTTACGCGAAGTGAGTCCCTTCCCCATGGCTCAATCCGCAGTGTTTCGCCCTTAAGCTGTCCTATAAGGGCTGTTCCTTCTTTTGAAAAATACACGTCTCTTCTCCTTTCGAACTCCCCTTCAATGATTAGAATCATTGTATCTCGAAAACGATTTAGTAAGTTAGTTCAAAGTATATCAAAGTTGAAAGATTCATACAAGAATATTATAATGAGTCTACTATGGAAAAATCTAACAAAATTAAGTATGAAAAAATAGATTATATTCTTATAGCGGCACTGACATTTATGTTTATGCTCTGTGTTTTCTTTAGGATAGGAAGCACAAAGGCACCGCTGTCTTATCTGGAGCTTTCCAGGGCAAATGATCTCTCAGATGAGGTGACTCTTAGATTTAATCCTGGTACGTATGTGGAAAAGATTAGTCTTTTCGTGGGCTATCAGGGAACGCAGAGTATAGGAGTCTTTGTAGCAGGAGACGGCTATGATGGCTGGGAGATAGTCGAAGCCGATGCGAAGGTTGGCTCAGCCTTCTGCTGGGGAGATGTTGAGATAAAAAGAAGCTTAGAAAGCCTTTGTATTGTGATTCAGGATTCATACGCGATATATCATGAGCTGGCGGTGGTAGATGCCGATGGAAATGCTATATTGCCGTTGAATTTTAGGGAGTATACAGAGCTTTTCGATGAGCAGGACTGCTACATTGCTGCTCCGTCCTATTATTACAGAACCATGTTCGATGAGATATACCACGGCCGCACGGCCTACGAGTTTATCCATCATTATTCTATATATGAGAATACCCATCCGCCGCTTGGAAAAACACTTATCGGCATTGGAATCAGACTGTTTGGAATGACTCCCTTTGGCTGGAGGTTTATACCGGCTTTATTTGGTATAGCTATGGTGCCGCTTATTTATTGCTTCGGCAGACAAGTGTCAAATTCAATCTTAGGTGCAGCGCTTAGCGCATGGCTTTGGAACACGCTTTTTATGAGTCTGACTTTGTCGAGAATAGCTACTATAGATATTATTGTGGCTGTGTTTGGAATGCTGATGTACTTCCTTTTCTATAGGTATCTTAAGGCGTCGCTCTTGGGTGAGAGCTTTAGGGAGCAGGCCAAGTGGATTTTGCTTTGTGGTGTTGCCACAGGCTGTGCGGTAGCGACCAAGTGGACTGCCTTTTATATTCTGGCAGCTATGGCATTTGTGTTTTTCGTGGAGCTTTGTTATGTTTTGGCAAGGAATGGCAGTTTTATAGAGGGTTTGAAAACACAGTATATCTATGTGTTTAAGCTGGCTGGCGTATGTGTCTTGTCATTTATAATAATTCCGTTTGCTATTTATACACTTAGCTATATACCGTTTTTAATTCCATATCCAGATCGAAATCTACTGGAGCAGGTTTGGGGAAATGGAAAGAGCATGCTGAGTTATCATCAGAATGTGACGCAGTCTCATCCATACGCTTCTAAATGGTATACCTGGCCGCTTGATATACAGCCGCTTTTGGATGCCTATACCAGACTTGAAAATGGAAAGATTTCATCTGTGGCGACCTTTGGAAATCCGGTTATCTTCTGGCTTGGCATTCCAACTGCCTTGTTTCAGGCTATTAGGACTGTTGTAAAAAAAGATTTTAATGCTTCGATACTCTGCGTGGGTTATCTGGCTGCGCTTTTGCCGTGGGTTTTCATAACCAGAACAGTTTTTATCTATCAGTACTTTTTGTGTGCTATATTCCTTTGTCTGATGATAGCAAAGAGTATTAGCGAGTTCGAGGTAATGGTTGCCTTCCCGGTGACCATATTTATGATTTTGGTTACAGGAGTTTTGTTTGTAATGTTTTTCCCTGAGCTTACAGGTATGGCAGCCAGCTATGAGTACCTGGATTCCTTGGAATGGTTTAAAACCTGGATTTTTGTATGATAAAACGAGGAGAGAATATGCGTGATGTTATAATTATAGGTGCAGGTCCTGCGGGGATGGCTGCTGGGATATATGCTAAAAGAGCAGGGCTAGATGTTTTAGTGCTGAATGTGAGCCCTGTTTCAGGCGGTCAGATTCTAAATACCTACGAGGTCGATAATTACCCTGGTCTGCCTGGAGTTTCAGGGATGGAGCTGGGTGAGACGATGAGCGCGCACTGTGACAAGCTGGGTGTGGAGTTCGCTTCAGGCAGAGTCAGTGCCATAAATGATATAGAAGGCGGAAAGGAGCTTGTCACTAAGAAAAACGTCTATCAGACGAAGACTGTCATAGTGGCTACAGGGGCTTCGAATCAGAAGCTTGGCGTCAAAGGTGAGGCTGAGCTTTTAGGTGCAGGCGTATCCTACTGTGCTACCTGTGATGGCGCGTTTTTTAAGGAAAAGACAGTAGCTGTAGTAGGTGGCGGAGATGTAGCTTTAGAGGATGCTATCTATTTGGCGAGAGGCTGTAAGAAGGTTTATCTTATTCACAGAAGGGATGAGTTCAGAGGACAGGCAGTTTTGGCAGAGGAAGTGAAGAAAACTGCTAACATAGAAATTCTGTATAATACAGTAGTCGAAGGCATAAACGGTGACGGCATAGTAGATTCCATAGATATCAGCTCCACCACAGAAGATAAAAAGGAGAAGCTCAGTGTAGAAGGAATCTTTATAGCTGTAGGAACAGTGCCTAACACAGCGGGTATAGCTGGATTACCTGACCTCGATGAGAGAGGATATATTATAGCTGGTGAGGATTGCAGAACCTCGGATGCGAAGATATTTGCTGCCGGAGATGTAAGAACAAAGCAGCTTCGACAGGTGGTTACAGCAGTGGCTGATGGAGCATGTGCTGTGACTTCTATCGGAAGAATATAGTATTACACGGAAATTATAACAAATTAAATTTAAAGTTAAGAAAATACTTGACTGAAAGGTGATAAAAACATGAGAGAAATCGAAGTAGGTATGCTGACGGATGCACTGAAGGAAATGTGTATCGAGGCTGTGCACTATCTGTCAAAGGATATGGAGGCTGCGCTACATAGGGCAGCTGATATCGAAGAGACGGAGCTTGGTAAAAAGGTTCTTGGAATGCTCGAGGAGAATCTGGATATAGCAGGTAAGGATATGATTCCTATATGCCAGGATACTGGTATGGCTGTTGTATTCCTAGAGGTAGGACAGGATGTTCACTTTGTGGGAGGAGATTTGACTGAGGCTATAAACGAGGGTGTTCGACGCGGTTATGTGGATGGCTATCTGAGGAAGTCAGTGGTTTCGGACCCTATTATCAGGGAGAACACAAAGGATAATACGCCTGCAGTCATCCATACTACCATTGTTCCAGGTGATAAGGTAAAGCTTACCATAGCTCCTAAGGGGTTTGGTTCTGAGAATATGTCCAGGGTATTCATGTTAAAGCCGGCACAGGGCATAGAGGGTGTAAAGGAAGCTATTCTTACCGCTGTAAAGGATGCAGGTCCAAATGCCTGCCCGCCTATGGTAGTGGGAGTAGGTGTCGGCGGAACCTTTGAAAAGTGCGCTATCATGGCAAAGGAGGCACTGCTTCGTCCTATCGGACAGCGCTCAGATATTCCTTGGGTGGCAGAGCTTGAGGAGGAGATCCTTGAGAAGATAAATGCTACAGGAACAGGACCAGCCGGACTCGGTGGAGTTACCACAGCCTTTGGACTGGCTGTGAACACCTATCCTACACATATCGCTGGACTTCCAGTAGCCATAAACATTTGTTGCCATGTAAACAGACATGCAGTGAGGGTAATTTAATGGATCATAAGTTGACACTTCCACTTAAGAAGGAAGATATAAAGAAGCTAAATATTGGAGACTGTGTATATTTAAGCGGAATTATGTATACAGCCAGGGATGCAGCACATGCCAGAATGCAGCAGGCTTTAGATAAAAACGAGGCGCTTCCTATAGAGATAAAGGATGCTGCCATTTACTACATGGGACCATCTCCGGCCAGAGAGGGTAGACCTATAGGCTCGGCTGGACCGACGACGGCATCCCGTATGGATAAATATGCACCTACCCTTCTTGATATGGGTATGAACTGCATGATAGGTAAGGGCAAGAGGACAAAGGCTGTTTTGGATGCAGTGGTTCGAAATGAGGCAGTTTATCTGGCTGCAGTAGGCGGTGCTGGCGCCCTCCTTTCAAAGTCTATCGTGGCATCAGAGGTGGTGGCTTATGATGATCTGGGCACAGAGGCCATAAGAAAGCTCACCGTAGAGGATTTCCCTGCGATAATGGTAGCAGATTGTCATGGCGGCGATTTATACGCACAGATAGGATAGAATCATGCACGAGCTTGGAATAGTGTTTCATATTTCTAAACAGGTGGAGCAGGTGGCGGCAGAAAATAATGTTTCGCATGTGAGCGAGGTGGTTCTGCAGGTGGGTGAGGTTTCTTCGGTTATTCCAGAGTATCTTATGGATTGCTGGGAGTGGAACTGTAAGAAAACACCGCTGTTAAGAGAGTGCAAGCTTAGGAATGAGCCAATAAAGGCAATTACCTTTTGCGAGGGCTGTAAATCTGAGTATCCTACGCTGCCGCATGGGAAAATTTGTCCGAGCTGCGGATCAGAAGAGACCTACTTAGTGACGGGCAACGAGGTTTTGATCAAGGAGATTGTTTGTGATGAAGAAGATGATTAAAGCTGTACTGGCGTTTTGTCTTGCAGGTGTTTTGGCTTTAGGTGCATTTGTCGGCTGTGGTCAAAAGGAGGAGAAGGTTAGTGGCACCGTGAGGGTGGGCGCACTTAAGGGACCTACTTCACTTGGGCTTTTAATGATGAATAAAGGCTTAGAGGGTACGTCAAATGTCACCTATGACATTACTATGTGCACAGCTGCAGATGAGCTTTTGCCGCAGGTTATAAAGGGAGACCTCGACATAGCGTTGGTTCCTGCCAATGTGGCAAGTGTTTTATATAATAAGACTGAGGGCAATGTATCTGTAATCGATGTAAATACTCTGGGAGTTTTATATTTTGTATCGGGCTCTGATAAGTATAAATCAGTAAATGATTTAAAGGGCAGCACTATTTATCTAACAGGTAAAGGTACTACACCGGATTTTGTTCTTCAGTATGTTTTAAAGCAGAATGGAATAGAGCTTTCGGAGGTAGCTTTAGAGTATAAGTCTGAGGCTACAGAGGTGGCGGCTGTTTTAGCAGATAACGCTGAGGCAATAGGTCTTTTGCCGCAGCCCTTTGTCACCAGTGCTATGATGCAAAACGAAAAGCTTGCCACAGTTTTGGATTTAGATGAGCTATTTATGGCTGCAAGTGGGTCTCATATCACCACGGGTGTTACTATAGTTAGAAACGACTTTTTAAAGGATAATAAGGCATTGGTGGATGCGTTTGTGTTAGATCACGCATTCTCAGTAAATGCAGTAAATAAGGATGTGGATACCGCTGCTTCTTTAGCTGAGGAGGCAGGTATCATACCAAAGGCTGCCATAGCTAAAAAGGCTATTCCTTATTGCAATATTACCTGTATGCCAGGAATAGATATGAAGAATATGTTAGCTGCATATCTTGAGATACTATATGACTTTGACAAATCATCAGTAGGAGGAGCTCTTCCAGTTGAAGATTTCTACTACATGCCGTAAGTTCATAATTATAGCAGTCTGGATATTAATCTGGCAGCTTTTAGCGACTCTTGTGAATCACCCACTGCTTTTAGCCTCACCGATTCTTGCACTAAAGGCTCTTCTTGGACTTTGGGGACAGACTAGCTTTTGGGTTTCTCTTTGTAGCTCGGGGATGCGCATTATTCTTGGTTTTGTGGTGGGGTTAGCGCTAGGAGTAGTGTTAGCTGCAGTTTCATATAAATCTAATCTGGTTAAGGACTTTTTGGCTCCGCTTGTTTTAGTGCTAAAGTCAGTGCCTCTTGCTAGCTTTATAGTTCTCCTTATCATCTGGTGGGGCTCGAAATGGCTTTCTACAGCGGTTTCTTTGATAGTGGTGTTCCCACAGATATATATAGGTGTTTTAGAAGGCATGGAAAACATAATGCCTGGCATGAAGGATGCGGCGAAGGTTTTCAGATTGCCTGGAAGCAGTGTTTTTAATTATATCTACAAGCCGGCGGTAAGGCCTTCTCTGAGTGCTGCCATGAGGATGGCACTTGGCATGTGTTTTAAATCAGGTGTAGCGGCAGAAGTAATCGGTACACCGTCCTTTTCTATAGGAAATGGGCTTTATATGTCAAAGATATATCTAAACACAGCTGATTTAATGGCGTGGTCGGTGATGGTGATACTGCTTGCTTTTTTATTTGAAAAGCTGGTGATGCTTCTCTTTACCTGGTATATGAACAGAAAGCCTGCTTGTTTGCCACCTATGGTGCCTGTTCTAGGAGAAAGAAATGTTTCCATGGTATTTCAGGAGAATAACCTATTAGAGGAAGAGAGTGCTGTCAAAAATGTAGAGCTTGTACTAGGTGATAAGGAAAAAGCTAGGGAATCGCTTTTGCAGCTTTTGCCTTCCAATAGCCTTGATGAGCCAGTTAAGAATCTTTCTGGCGGAATGAAAAGGCGAGTGGCAGTAGTCAGAGCAGTGGAAGCAGACAGTGATATTTTGATTTTAGATGAGCCGTTTACTGGTTTGGACGATGATAATAAAGCAAAGGTATTTGAGTATATTAAGGCTAATATCAGGGGACGAAAGGTGATAATGGCTAGTCATGATATGGTTTAGAGTGTATTTATGGAAAGGGGTAGTATGAAGAACATTACTTTGGGAAGTACGGGCATAACTGTTCCTCAGAACGCATTTGGAGCTCTGCCAGTTCAGCGTGTGGATATTCCACAGGCAGTGGAGATTTTAAGAGCGGCGTATGATGGCGGAATGACATTTTTCGACACGGCCAGGGCTTATTCGGACAGTGAGATTAAGCTCGGCGAGGCATTTGATGGAATGCGTGAAAAGATTTATATCGCTACCAAGACAGGTGCCACTACTCCAGAGGTTTTCTGGGAGCATCTTGAGACATCGTTAAAGAATCTTCGTACAGACTATATTGATATTTACCAGTTCCACTGTGTAAACCAGTGCTATAAGCCTGGCGATGGAACAGGAATGTACGAGTGTATGCTCGAGGCTAAGAAGCAAGGGAAGATAAAGCATATAGGTGTGACTGCGCATAAGATAGGTATAGCTATGGAGTGCGTAGAGAGCGGACTCTACGAGACCATACAGTTCCCATTTTCATATCTTTCCTCAGAAAAGGAAATCGAGCTTGTGGAGGCTGCGAAAAAGGCAAACATGGGCTTTATCGCGATGAAGGGCTTGGCTGGAGGCCTGATAAATAACTCGAAGGCAGCCATGGCCTATATGACTCAGTTTGACAATGTCCTTCCTATCTGGGGAGTCCAGAAGATGAGCGAGCTTAAAGAATGGCTGGCGTTCATGGACGAAACTCCTGCGATGGATGAGGAGATAACTGCCTTTATTGAAAGAGAGAAGGATGAGCTTAGCGGAGATTTTTGCCGCGGATGCGGATATTGTATGCCATGTCCTGCCGGAATCATGATAAATCAGTGTGCACGAATCTCTCTTATGGTAAGAAGGGCACCGTCAGCGTCATGGCTCGACGAAAATATGCAGTCTGAGATGAAAAAGATAGAAAACTGCCTGCATTGCAACAAATGTATGAGCAAATGTCCGTACGAGTTAAATACGCCAGAGCTCTTAAAAAAGAACTATGATGACTACTTTAAGATCATTTCGGGCGAAAACAAGGCTGAAGGAAAGTGGATTCATTAGGTTTTTGTTGATTTTGTGTGGGATTTGGATTATATTTAATCCATGAGAAAAAATGAGTTATCCAGGAGGAGGATATAAGCATGTTAGTAGAAACCAAAGCAAAGGTGGGCGTATTTTCAATAGCACTTGGCGCCTATTTACCACAGTTTCCATCTTTAGTACCTGAGTTTCAGTCTCAGTACGAAGCATTTAAGAAGACTATTCCTGACACAGTAGAGCTTGTCGATGGTGGTATGGTTACCACTAAGGAGCTTGCTATGGCAGCTGGAGATAAGTTTAGAGCGGCTGATGTAGATTTAGTAATTCTTCAGCTTCTTACCTATGCTACCAGTTATAACATGCTTCCTGCTGTTCGTGATCTTAACGTACCAGTAGTACTTGTGAATGTACAGAAGCTTAAGGCTCCTGATTATCCTAATGTAGATACTCCAAAGTGGCTTGGTGAGCTCTATGCCTGCGGAGCAGTAGGAGAGATGGTAGCAGACCTTGAGCGTGCTGGAAAGCGTCATGCGGTTATCACAGGTGTAGTAGAGGGTGGAGATGAGTATGTAGCCCGTGAGATCGAAGAGTGGTGTCGCGCAGCACAGGTTCGCCGTAGATTTAGAACCACAAATGTAGCTCAGATCGGACGTCCATACCCTGGTATGATGGACCTTTATATCGATGAGACTAACCTTTACAACAGAATGGGTCTTTATACAAAGCAGTTCGACTGGGAGAAGATGTGGGCTATCGCTGACAATATCACAGACGAGGCAGTTATCAAGGCTAAGGCACAGGATATTCTTGATACCTTTGATATCGAGGGTGGCGGAACTATCGAAAAGGTTTGGGATATGGCTCGCTATGTAGTAGCATTTGAGCAGTGGGCTAAGGATGAGCAGCTTGGATTCGTAGCTTCTCACTATGATGGATTCGCACAGGGCGTAGCTGGAAAGCTGGATTCTATGCTTATCCCAGCATTCTCTATGCTTATCAAGCAGGGAACTGCTTGTGCTGTAGAAGGTGATATCAAGGTGGCCATGGCTATGGGTATCTTAAAGACTATCGCTGGTACCGGTCAGCTTTCAGAGATGTATTCTATCGACTTTAACGAGGATATCTGCATTATAGGTCACTCTGGATCTGGTGATGCTGATATTTCAGATAAGAAGCCTACCATGAAGATAGTAGATGTTTTCCACGGAAAGACAGGTGGTGGATATCTTACACAGTTCTATCCATATACTGGAGATATCACATATCTTGGAATCACCCAGGATAAGGATGGCCACTTCAAGTTCGTGGTAGCTGAGGGTGTAAATGAGCCAGGTCCTATCTTCACATTTGGTGATACCAACATGCGTATGAGATTTACCTGTGGCGCTAGAGAATTCTGCAATAAGTGGTCTGAAGCAGGTCCTACTCACCACATGGCTGCAGCTTGCGGACGTCATATAGACACTATCTTAAAGGTGGCTAAGATATTTGACGTACCAGTAGACATCATCACAAGATAATGTACTAAACCTAGTACTTGCGAAACCGCTTACATTTAATGTAAAATGTAGGCGGTTTTTGTTTTAGTAGAGGGAATAATAATGGACTTAGCAAATGTACTTTCGCTTTTAGGCGGTGTGGGACTTTTTCTTTTTGGAATGTCTATCATGTCCTCAGGACTTAAGAATGCCGCTGGTGATAATTTACAGCATATTCTTGAAAAGGCTACTGCCAATAAGTTTATGGCAGTTATAGTAGGTCTTGCCATGACTATCTTAATTCAGAGCTCTTCAGCTACTGATGTCATGGTTATAGGCTTTGTAAATGCAGGCTTTATGAATCTTAGCCAGGCTATCGGCGTAATCATGGGAGCTAATATCGGTACCACCATCACTGCTCAGATTACAGCATTTAACATCAGCACATTTACCCCATTTCTTTTGTTTATAGGTGCAGTTATGTACCTGTTTTCAAAGAAAAACATGGTTAAGCATGTAGGCTCTGTTATCATGGGCTTTGGTATGCTTTTTCAGGGTATTACCATCATGAAGACAGCTATAGCACCACTTTCTAAGAGCGCGGAGTTTGTAAGCTTTTTAACCCAGCTTAAGAATCCTGTTCTCGCGGTTCTTTTCGGTGTTGCCTTTACTGCCATCGTTCAGAGCTCGAGCTCATCTACAGTTATTTTTCAGGCATTTGCCATCCAAGGACTTATCGAGTATAAGACCGCAGTTTATCTGGTAATAGGTGCAGCTATAGGTTCTGTTACACCTAACCTTCTTGCATCGCTGACTGCTAACAGAAACGGTAAGCGTTCTGCTATCTTAAACCTTGAGTTTAACGTGTTTAGAGCGATTTTGCTTATTATCATAATAAATGTTACACCGCTTCTTACATTTATACAGAGTCTTTCTCCTAATGATATCGGACGTCAGCTTGCAAACTCGCATACAGCCTTTGCTATCATAGCTGTTATCTGTGCACTGCCTTTGTCGGACTATCTGGTTTCACTTTCTAAGAAGTTTATTCCAGAGCTGCCAGAGGAAACCAAGGCACTCGAGGATCGCTCTTTACAGTTTATGACTCAGATGTACAATGTTCCTGCACCGATGGCTATCAGACAGGCTCAGCTCGAGGCTGCCCGTATGGGTAAGATAGCGGCTGAAAATTTTAGGGCTGCTATCGATTGCTTCTTCGAGTTCGACCAGACTAAGGTGGATGATGTAGAGCAGAGGGAGGAAACGGTTAATATTCTTAACCGCAGTATAAATGATAAGATGACTCAGATGCGTACCTTTGATCTTACGCCTGAGCAGCTTATGCGAATTTCCGAGATTACTATAGCGCTCACAGATATGGAGCGCATATCCGACCATGCAGAAAATATTATAGAGTATGCTATGCGAATGAAGGATTCCAAGGCTAAGATGAGTAAGAAGGCTAAGCATGAGCTTTTCGATATGGCCGAGAGAGCTGCTATGATAGTGGATCTTTCAATAGCTACCTTTGAGACAGAAAACTATGGGCATCTAGAGGAAATAGAAAGTCTCGAGACCTTGGTGGATGCTGATGAGACAAATCTCATTAACCGTCACATTGAAAGACTCATGGAGGATAAGTGCGACGCGGTTTCGGGCGTCATTTACACAGATATTGTAACTGACCTTGAGCGATGCGCAGACCATGCTATTAATATCGCATACGCACTTAAGGGACCTAAACCAGTATAAACCAGGTTTCGTCGTCCTCGTCAGCTTTTGTAAGACCTAATTTTTTAGCCAAGCCTATGCTGGCAGTGTTTTCAGGGTCGATTTTGGCAATCAGTTTATTTATATCGCATGTTTTGGCATAGCTTATGATGGCAGATAATACCTCAAAGGCTATGCCTTTTCTTTGAAAGTCAGGATCTATCATATAGCCTAAAGCAGCTTCGCCTTCGTTCAAATCAGGCTTTATCTCAAAGCCTGCTCGGCCAATGATGGCATTTGTCGCTTTATCTATTACAACCCATATTCCAAAACCATATACCTCATAGATGTATTTCACATAGTTATCTATGTAGGCAAGCTCTTCGTCACGAGGGAAAAGGTCATCTAAATAGTCCGTGACATGAGGCTTCTTATATATTTCGATAAGTGTATCAACATCAGCCAGACACTCTTCTCTGATATCGCATCTTTCGGTAGATAAAATGTATACTGGCAAATTCGCACACCTGTTATAGAGATATGGCCAGTCCTCATCGTTTATATCATCAGGGTCTGTCGTGATGTAGCGATAGTTTAAGGTTTCGTCTGATTCCCATCCACATACCACAAAGTCGCTTTTGAGAGCAGAATTTATATCTTCGTTGGTCTTGCATAGAACTAAAAGCGCACTGTCCTGTGTTTCCTCTAGTATGCTTTCGCTTACAGGCCAGGAGGCAATGGTGAGATTATCTAGTTTTAAGTTAAAATCATGCATAGGCAGGTTTCCTTTTATTATGATTAGTGATTATACTATATTGTAACGTGTTAGAATAGCTTTTAGTTTGCTGAGTGAATTATTGTTACGTCTGAAAAGATTAGTTGGTTCAGTTTGTGACGTAGGAAATGCTTGCTATTTTGAATTATATACGTCTCAAATTAGAATGTATGGGTATTTTGACGTAAGGCTTTTGATAGTTACATGATTTGTTACGTCCCATATTTAATAGAGTGGCTATTTAGACGTAAGTCACTTTCAAAGAACAAAAAATACTACGTCTAGAATTAGACTAAGGTGTGTTTTAGACGTAGAGGTGGTTATTGTTGTATGTTTGAATGAAAAATAGCTGCGTTATTTTTCTAAAATAGTGAAAATAACTGCATAAAGTATGGCGAGCAAATAATTGACCAGTAAAGATTGTTAAAGTATAATCAAATCAGTTAATAGCTATTAGAAAGGTTTAGACATGAAAATACTAATAAAAAACGGCAGAGTTATAAATCCAGCGAATCTGATGGACGAGGTGGCTGACATAGAGATATGTGATGGCAGGATATCAGCTGTAGGAAAGAATATAGCAGCTGACACAGATGCAAGGGTGATAGATGCCAGCGGAAAATGTGTTATGCCGGGCTTGGTGGATTTACATGTACACTTTAGAGATCCAGGGCAGACGCATAAGGAGGATATAAGGACTGGTTCGATGGCAGCTGCAGCAGGCGGAGTGACGACGGTATGCTGCATGCCAAACACCACACCTAGCTGTGATAATTTGGAGACCTTAAAATATATTTTAGATAAGGCTGCTAAGGAAAGCTCTATACATGTAGAACAGCTTTCAGCGGTTACAAAGGGACAGTCGGGAACTGAGCTTGTGGATATGAAAGCGATGTTAGATGCGGGTGCGCTTTGTTTCTCAGAGGATGGAAAATCCGTAATGGATACTGCTCTTTGTGAGAAGGCCTTTGAAGAGATTGCTAAGCTGGATGCATTGTTTATGGACCACTGCGAGGATATGAATGTTCGAGGAAACGGTGTATTAAATAAGGGCGTGGCTTCGGAAAAATATGGAGTGCCAGGAATATCCAATGCAGTGGAGGATGTGATAGCATCACGTGATATATTCTTAGCTGCGGCTCACGGAGCCAGAATTCATCTTTGTCATTGTTCTACAGCAGCATCCGTTGAATTGGTTCGAATGGCGAAGAAGCTGGGGTATAATGTTACTGCAGAGGTTTGTCCGCACCATTTTACGCTCACAGACAGTGATATAACTGAGAATGATTCTAATTATAAAATGAATCCACCTCTTAGGACGAAGGCTGATGTGGACGCGCTTATCGAAGGACTGTGTGACGGCACTATGGAGGTAATCTCCACAGATCATGCACCTCATTCGAAGGATGAGAAGGCAAAGGATTTTATGTCGGCTCCATTCGGAATCGTTGGAATAGAGACATCGGCGGCGCTTACATATACTTATCTAGTTAAGACAGGAAAGCTCAGTATGTTGCAGATGGCGGATCGCATGAGCTATACACCTAGCCGTATTATAAGAAAGTATGACAGAGGTGATCTTAGCGTAGGTAAGGAAGCAGATATAATGATATTTGACCCTGAGGTTAAGTGGACTGTAGATTCTGAAAAGTTTTTAAGCAAAGGTCATAACACTCCATATAATGGATATGAGCTTTACGGAAAAGTTACTACCACTATCTGTGGCGGTAATGTAGTATTTGAGGCATAAATAGATTACAGGAGGAGAAAAATTATGTTTGAGTTAATTGTAGGTGTTATTCTTTTTATAGCAGGAGTTATTATTTCAATCGGAAATAGGGAAGCAAAAAAGAGCAAGGTTAAGGTTGCCAGCTTCCTTTTACTTACAATCGGCTGTATTAGTGTAGTAAGCTCATTTGTACGTACCGTTCCAACTGGTAGCACAGGTATCGTGGTAACCTTCGGTAAGGTTCAGCCATATACCTATGAGGCGGGTGTACATTTTACAGTGCCTTGGAACGATGTAATAAATATGGATAACCGTGTGCAGAAGCAGACCATAGAGATGGGTAGCTTCAGCTCGGATATTCAGGAGGTAAACCTCTCATATACCATAAACTACCAGATTAATAAGCAGAATGCTCAGGAAATTTATAAGACAATAGGCGTAGATTATTTCGATGTAGTGGTACTTCCTAAGGTGCAGGAAACTGTTAAGGCTGTCATAGCAAGATATAATGCTGAAAGCCTTGTGGAGACTCGTGGTAAGCTCTCTGAGCAGATAGAGGAAACCTTGGTAGATGCTCTTGCAGCATATAACATCGAGGTGGTTTCTACTTCCCTTGAGAATATCGATTTTACAGATACATTCACCACAGCAGTAGAGGCTAAGCAGGTGGCTGAGCAGAATAAGCTCAAGGCACAGATAGAGCAGGAACAGGCTGTTATCGAGGCTGAGGCAGAGGCTCAGAAGAAGGTCATCGCTGCACAGGCAGAGGCTGATGCTAATCTTATCGCTGCACAGAATGATGTAGAGGTTCAGAAGCTGGCAGCTGATGCAGCAGAGTACGCAGGTGAGAAGCAGGCTGCAGTTAACAATCGTATCGCTGGTTCTATCACAAAGGAGCTTAACAACTACTATATGATCGAGGCTTGGAAGAATGGCGGCTCACAGATGCCTACCACTATTCTTGGCGACAGCAGTATTACTACAATGCTTAATTTGGCTGAATAAAAAGTCGTTTTTGCAAAAAAAGAACGCTGCTATGAAGAACTAAATTAGATTTCATAAGGTATACTAGAGTACATAAGAATGTATCTAGTATACCTTTTTTATGTTTTTGGAGGGCATTATGAATTACTATTTAGCTGTAGATATCGGGGCTTCAAGTGGACGTCATATTTTGGCGCACCTTGAGGATGGCAAGATGGTTCTTGAGGAAATACATCGTTTTCCTAATGGGGCGCCAGAAGTGGATGGTGTGAGAGCATGGGATATGGATGCTTTATATAAGGCCATCATCGAGGGAATGAAGAAATGTAAGGATGCAGGCAAGATTCCTTCATATATGGGAATTGATACCTGGGGAGTTGATTTTGTTCTTTTAGATGAGGATGACGAGCCACTCGGACCATGTGTAGCATACAGAGATGACCGTACACAGGGCATGGATGAGGAAGTTTATAAGATTATTCCAGAGGCTAAGCTTTACGAGCGCACAGGCATTCAAAAGCAGATATTTAATACTATTTATCAGCTTATGGCATTAAAAACTAAGCAGCCAGAGCTTTTGGCAAGTGCACAGTCACTTTTGATGATTCCAGACTATCTGAATTTCCTCCTCACTGGAAAGAAGGCTCAGGAATACACAAATGCCACCACAGGTCAGCTGGTTGATCCTAATACAAATGATTGGGATTATGAGCTTATAGAGAAGCTTGGATATCCAAAGGAGATATTTGCTCCTATGACAAAGCCAGGCACTGTTCTTGGTAATCTTTCTGACTATGTAGCTGCTGAGGTAGGCTTTGATTGTAAGGTGGTTCTTCCTTGCACACATGATACAGGTTCTGCTGTAGTAGCAGTTCCATGTACTACAGATGAGAATGTGTATATTTCATCAGGAACATGGTCACTGCTTGGAACAGAACTTATGAAGGCTGACTGCTCTTTGGGGTCTGCTAAGGCAAACTTTACAAATGAAGGTGGCTATGACTACAGATATAGATACCTTAAGAATATTATGGGGCTTTGGATGATTCAGTCAGTCAGATCGGAGATCGCTGCTGATCAGAGCTTTGGTGATATCTGTGATGCAGCAGCCAAGTGCACCATAAAGTCTATCGTGGATGCAAATGATGCAAGATTTTTAGCACCTAAGAATATGACGGAAGAGGTACAGGCTGCCTGCAGAGAGACTAATCAGCAGGTTCCAGAAGGAATAGCTGAGGTGGCTTGCGTTATCTATAACAGCTTAGCTCTTTGCTATAAGAATGCTGTAGAGGAAATCAGCAAGATGACAGGCCTTAAGTATGACTGCATCCACATCGTGGGTGGTGGTTCAAATGCTGATTATCTTAACAGACTTACCGCCAAGGCTACAGGACTTCGTGTGGAGGCTGGTCCTACAGAGGGTACTGCTATAGGAAATATTGCGGTTCAGATGATCACTGCTGGAGAGCTTAAGGATCTTAAAGACGCTAGATGTTGTATAAAGGATAGCTTCGATATCAAGATATACGAGGCATAGGCCTATAAAATAGACAATAATTATAAAGCCTTGCATTCTATTTTATATCGTGATATAATAAATTCACTAAAAAGGAAATACCTCTGTATATAAGGAGTGACATAATATGGATATCGCAGGACTTTCAATGTCTATGAGTTCAAATAAATTACTGGATCGATTTAGTACCCAGATGCTTGCTAAGAATTTAGATAATTTGGAGCAGATGGGAGCTAATATGGCGGATATGATTAAAACAGCACCTTCGCCATCGCTTGAGTCACTGGTTAATCCTGCTGTAGGAAGCCATATCGATACTCTGGTATAAGAAAAAGTTTTTTATGACCCCCATGAATATATGGGGGTTATTTTATTGAGTAAAAGGAGAGAAAAAAATGAGTTTCACATTTGGAAGAGAGCTTCCAAGCCCAGACATGATTAAGGCGCAGTACCCTGTATCTGAGAGACTGCAGAAGATTAAGGCCGAAAGAGACGAGGAGATTAAGGATGTAATCGCTGGAAGAAGTGACAAGCTTCTTATGATCATAGGCCCATGTTCAGCTGATAATGAAGATAGTGTTTGCGATTATATAAATCGCCTTGCAAAGGTAAATGAGGAGGTAAAGGATAAGGTAGTTATCATTCCTCGTATCTATACAAACAAGCCTAGAACTACAGGTGAAGGCTATAAGGGAATGGTACATCAGCCAGATCCTAACAAGTCAGAGGATTTCCTTAAGGGACTTCTTGCTATCCGTCACATGCACCTTCGTGCGATGGAGGAGACTGGGCTTACAGCGGCAGATGAGATGCTCTATCCAGAGAACTATCTCTATCTTAGTGACATTCTTTCATATGTGGCACTTGGAGCACGTTCTGTAGAGGATCAGCAGCACAGACTTACAGCTTCAGGCTTCGACGTACCAGCAGGTATGAAGAATCCTACCTCAGGTGACTTTTCCGTTATGTTGAACTCTGTCTATGCTGCACAGCATTCACACAGCTTCATTTATAGAGGTTGGGAAGCTACCACCAGTGGAAATGAGTATGCTCATACTATTCTTCGCGGCGCAGTTTCTAAGCATGGAAATAATGTACCTAACTACCACTATGAGGATTTGACACGCCTTATAGATATGTACGCTAAGATGGATATCGTGAATCCAGCGTGTGTTATCGATGCTAACCACTCAAATTCTGGCAAGAAGTTCGAGCAGCAGGTACGTATCGTAAAAGAGGTTATGCATTCTAGAAAGCTGAATCCTGATATTCACAGCTTCGTAAAGGGCTTCATGGTAGAGAGCTATATCGAAGAGGGCAGCCAATCTGTAGGCGGTGGCATCTATGGAAAGTCTATCACAGACCCATGCCTTGGTTGGGAGGCTTCTAAACAGCTTATCTACGATTTAGCTGAGCTGGTTTAGCTTAATAAAGTTTTACATAGTCTTACGTACAGGACACAGACAAGCCATTTTATGCCAGTGACTGCCAACGCTATTCCACTAAGCTCATTTTTGTCAAAATCGGTCGCCTCAACGCGCCATCCAGGCGCGGTTCGGCTCAAGTTTACATCCTTGTAAACTTGCCCGATTTTTCCTACAAATTTCGCTAAGTGGAATTACGCTCGTTGCCAAGTGGCATAATCTGTCTTGTCTGTGTCCTGTACTTACGTTATGAATAAGCTTAGCAAGAGGTATGCGATGCTAGACATTGAGCGACTTGGTCAAGTTGTCAATTTCACTTTGCGAAAGCTGCAAGATGCGCCGGTCAAATTTACATGGATGTAAATTTGAGCCACAACTGACTGGATGGAGGATTGTGGCGACCGGCGCATCTAAAGATGAGCATTAGTGAAATGATAACGAAGATCACTCGCGAAATGGCAAGTATCGCGTACCTCTTGCGTTGGGTTATGTATAAAGGGTAGCTACTCGATGAATGACGCTATGTCGCAAGTTTTGTACTTTGGAACATAGTGAGTCTGATTCTCATCGCGATAGTATTTTATGTCGCCATCCTTTTCGATTTCGGTGATAACGACCTTCTCCTTAGGGTAGCCTAGTGCGAGGACGAGATTTATGCTGTAGCCTTCTGGTATGTCGATTACCTGGGCGAGGGCAGTGCGGTCTACATTTGCGATGAAGCATCCACCCATGCCCTGCTCTACAGCAGCAAGCAGAAGTGTCTGACAGGCGATACCTATGTCGCATGCAGGGTTCTTACCAGTTTCATGTAATACTATGACGTATGCACTAGGGCGCTCGCCTTCAGCAGGTCCATCCCAATCGGTGAGGTAGCCAGCCCATTTGAGGGTAGAAAAAATCTTTGCGTTTGTTTCTCTATTGCAGCAGCCGATGTATCTGACAGGCTGATTGTTTCCGCCGCTAGGAACTAAGCGAGCTGTGTCTATTAAATCTAAAAGCTGTTCCTTGGTAATGTCAAGGTCTTCGTAAAATCTGCGGTAACTTCTGTTTTTTAATGCAATATCCTTAATCATAGAACCTCCCACTATATGTATTATTTGTAAATAGTATAGGTGTTATTTGGCACAAGGACAAGTGTTTTCATGCTGAAAGATAATTGAAAGCTAATACTAAAAATGTTAAACTTAAAAAGGTAGCTTTGGTTTTTAAATGCAAGGAGCTTATATGTTTAAAGATAATATGATTGTTCTTGGAACTACAGGTGAATTTGAGGTGGGTATCTACCCTAAAATGGCGAATCGTCACGGTCTTATAGCTGGTGCGACTGGTACTGGTAAGACCACTACTCTAAAAACTATGGCAGAGTCATTTTCAGAGGCCGGTGTGCCAGTGTTTTTGGCGGATATAAAGGGCGATATCAGCTTTGATAATAATATTTATCCTGTTAGTCTTTGGGATATTTATGGTAGAAAGGGTTTGCCTCTTAGAACTACTATCTCTGAGATGGGACCTTTGCTGTTGTCAAGAGTGTTGGATTTAAATGATACACAGTCAGATATACTCACGATTATTTTTAAGATAGCTGATGATCAGGGGCTTCTTCTTTTGGATACGAAGGATTTAAAGTCCATGATTCAGTATGTGGGAGAAAATCTTAACGATTATGTTTCCACATATGGAAATATGACTAAACAGAGCTTAAATGCCATGGTTAGAGCTGTAGTAGCATTGGAAGCGCAGGGAGGAGAGGATTTCTTCGGCGAGCCTGCACTTTCAATAGGTGACTGGCTTTGCACGGGAATAGATGGAAAGGGTAGTATTTCGATTCTTAATTGTCAGGAGCTTATAAATAGCCCTAAGATGTATTCTACCTTTATGCTTTGGCTCTTGTCAGAGCTGTATGAGGGACTTCCAGAGGTTGGAGATTTGCCTAAGCCGAAGATGGTGTTCTTCTTCGATGAGGCACATCTTTTGTTTGATTCAGCTAATAAGGTGCTGCTTCAGAAGATAGAGCAGGTAGTAAAGCTCATTAGATCTAAGGGCGTGGGTATATATTTTATCACACAGTCACCTAAGGATATTCCAGACGGAGTTTTGGCACAGCTTGGTAATAAGATACAGCATGCACTTCATGCATATACTCCTGCAGAGCAGAAGGCTGTTAAGGCAGCGTCGCTGTCACTTAGAGCAAATGATGCATTTGATACCTACGAGGCGCTCACTACACTCGGTGTAGGTGAAGCCCTGGTGAGTGTTTTGGATATGAACGGTGTACCGACCGTGGTGGAAAAGGCTAAGATTTATCTCAATACATCTAAGACACCAGCCATGGATGACTCGGTCAGAGGCATGATTATGAAGTCTTCGCTGCTGTATACAAAGTACAGTCAGACCTATGATAGAGAATCAGCTTATGAGATTCTTATGAAGGTAGCACAGGATAATGCTGAGGCTGCAGCAAGAGAGGCAGAGGAACTGGCTGCTCAGAAGGCTGCGGAAAAAGAGGCAATAGCAGCTCAGAAGCAGGCTGAAAAGGAAGCGGCTGCGGCTCAAAGAGCTGAGGAGCGTGCTAATCTTGCAGCGCAAAAGGCGAATGAGCGTGCAGCTTTAGCTGAACAGAAGGCAAAAGAAAAGGCAGATGCTGCAAAGAAAAACACCGTGAAAAAAGCAGCAGGAAATGTTGCCAAGTCTGCTGCTGGTACTGTAGGTCGTGAAATTGGAAATGCCGTAGGACAAAGCATCGGCGGTTCCTTTGGTAAAAAGCTAGGTGGAAACGTAGGTGCTTCGTTGGGTCGAGGCTTACTCTCAACACTTTTCAAGTAAAGCGGCACTTTCTATGTGCATTGAATGTCCGAACTGATCAATGGTTCGGACTTTTTTTAATGTGTAGCCATCGTTGGTTAAGTATTTAATGTCACGTGCCAAGGTGGCTGAGTCGCATGAAATGTAGACGATTTTTTTCGGTGCCATAGCCACCATGGTGCTAAGGCAGGCCTCATCGCAGCCCTTGCGAGGTGGGTCTACCACGATGACATCAGGGTGGTTCATGGCATCTGATTTATCGGAATTCTCATAGAATTCGGGCAAAATCTTCTCGGCTTCACCTACGAGGAAGGTCGTATTAGTAAATCGGTTCATGAGGGCGTTTGTCTTAGCATTTTCGATAGCCTGCGGAATAACCTCCACTCCATACACTTTTCCGGCAAATGGTGCTAAAGACAAGCTGATAGTGCCGATTCCGCAGTAAAGATCCCAAACGTTTTCAGTTCCTGTAAGTCCTGCGTACTCAACGGCTAGAGAATACAGCTTTTCCATCTGATCATGGTTTACCTGATAGAAGGAGTTCGCACTGATTTGGAAGGTGATAGTTTTACCACATACTGTTATACAATCTGTGATATATTCAAGTCCCCATAGCACTCCAGTGCGTTCTCCCATGATGACATTGTCAGATCTGGTGTTGTGATTAATACAGACACTGACGATATCAGAGGAAACCCCGCGAAGAGCATTTACTAATTCATTCGAATGGGGAAGCTTGGCTCCTGCTATTACAAGACATACCATAATCTCGGAAGTAGCCATAGCCTGGCGAATTAGGATATGTCTTACCAGTCCAGAGCCAGTGGCTTCATCATAAGGAGGGATATTAAAGGTATTCATATACTCCTTTATGGCAGAGAGAATTCTATGGTTTATAGGCTGGCCAATGATACAGCCCTCATCGTTTTCTATGGTACTGAAATCTATTATTCTGTGACTCCTAGGTGCATAGTAGCCCATGACTACCTCGCCATTCGAGCCTAAACCAACAGGTATGAGAGCCTTGTTTCTAAAGTGATATGGCTCTGTCATTCCTATTATAGGCTCCGTGATGGAGCTAAGATAATCGCGATCTACTCCGCCGAGTCTTACAAGATTTTCTGTGACCATGTCCTGCTTCATTTTCAGCTGACATTCGTAGCTGAAGTTCATGATAGAGCAGCCGCCACATCTCGAGGCAATAGCACATTTTGGCTCCACGCGATCCTTCGAAGGGGTAAGAATGCGCATAAGCTTACCAATACAGTAGTTCTTCTTGGCTTTTATGATGAGCACTTCCACTACATCGCCTGGTATAGCTCCGTTTACAAAAATGGCCACCCCATCCTGGTGGCCTATTCCTGCTCCCTCGTGTGAGAGGTCTGTTATGTCAATAGTGTATAGTTCGTTTTTGTTCACAAAAAGAATCCTTTTCTTAAGCTAGACGGAAGTCCGTCTGATATTTGAATCTAATAGTTTATTAAAGCCCTGCCAGGTAGTATTTCCATCCTCTACATTTATAAGTGCCTCGAAGATGGTTTCCATTTTAGCATCTAAATTGTCAGCAAATGAGAGCGCGAGCGCTTCGGCTATGGCTGGCTTTTTAGGGGAGCCATATTCCAGCTCGCCGTGATGCGCGGCGATACAGTGAAGAAGCTCAGATGCCTTCATCTTTGGAAAATCAGGAATGCCTTCGATGGCGTTTGCCACCATGTGAGTTCCTATTACTATATGTCCTAGGAGCTGGCCGTCATCGGTGTAATCATTTTTGGGAAATTCGCTTAGCTCACTGGTCTTTCCTATATCGTGCAGAATAGCTGCACTCAAAAGCAAATCTCGATCCAAAAAAGGATATTGCTTTGAAAAGAAATCACAATTTTTAGTAACCGATAGGGTATGCTCTAGCAAGCCGCCTACAAAACCATGGTGCACGCTCTTAGCCGCAGAGTGAGCCTTGAAGGTTTTAATGAAAGCCTCATCCTTAACGAAGAATGAGCGAAGGAGACCCTTGAAATAGCCTGCAGACATGCTTTCGATGTAGCCAAGAAGCTCATTGTACATTTCCTCGATGTCATGCGTGGTGGTAGGAATGTAATCCGCTGGATCATATTCTTCATCACTGGCTTTTCGAAGCCTAGAAACATTAAACTGTAAAGACCCATTAAAGGTGGTGATATTTCCGGTGACACAGATAAAATCGAGCTCGCTGTAGTCACCTATTCCTTCTGAATCGACATCCCATATCTTTCCCTCGATGGTTCCAGTCTTATCTGCTAATGTAATAGATTCAAAATTCTTTCCGTTACGAGCCACTCCCTGTGTACGTTTTTTACAAAGGTATACGCCAGTTCCTCTGTCGCCTTCCTTGAACGTGTTTATATATTTCATGGAAAATCCTTTCTAACTATGGTATGATAATTAAGTACAATTATACCAAAAATAGATAATACTTCAATAAAGAGTTGAGATAATGAATAAGAAAGCGCTACATACATTAGAATATGACAAGATTATAGAACTGCTTGCAGAGGAGGCCACCTGTGAGGCAGGAGGAAGACTTTGCCGCGAGCTTTTGCCTATATGTGATTTGGGTGAGCTGGAGAAGAGAGAATCGCAGACGGATGCAGCCTTTACCAGAATTATTAAGTTTGGAAGCATTGGCTTTGGGGGAGTAGTGGATTTAAAGCACGCTCTCATGAGACTCTCCGTGGGCTCAGTGCTTGATATACCAGAGCTTTTATCAGTGGCTTCTATGCTTGAGATTACTAAAAGAGCAGTGGAATATGGTGCGTCAGCAGAAATACAGGATGCTCTCACTCCGCTGTTCACGGAGTTAAAGCCTAATGAAAAGCTTTTGACGGAGATTAGACGCTGCATAATAGACGAGGAGACCATAGCAGATGATGCTTCTGTGGCTTTAAAGGATATTAGAAGAGCGATGGTTTCGACTAATAACCGTATTAAGTCAGCACTTGGAACCATGCTGAATAATACCACTATCAGAGGATATCTGATGGAGGCTGTCATAACAGTCAGAGATGGAAGATACTGCCTGCCTGTGCGTGCTGACAGCAAGTCAAGGGTGCCAGGTATGGTACATGATCAGTCCACCTCCGGCTCGACCTTTTTTATCGAGCCAATGTCTGTGGTGGATCTTAACAATGAGCTCAGAGAGCTTCAGGTTCGCGAGAAGGAAGAGATAAATCGTATCATAGCCATACTATCGAATCAGGTGGCTGAAGTATCAGACGAGCTTAAATATGACTTTGAGCTTTTGGTGGAGCTGGATTTTAACTTTGCGAAGGGAAAGCTGGCTGCGAAGTGGCATGCATCACGCCCAGTATTTAATAAGGAGGGCGTTATAAAGCTAAAGGGTGCCAGACATCCGCTTTTGGATCCAGGAAAGGTAGTGCCTATAGATATCATTTTGGGTGAGGAGTATTCACAGCTTCTCGTGACAGGTCCTAATACAGGTGGTAAGACTGTATCGTTAAAGACCTGTGGTCTTATGACGCTTATGGCGCAGGCGGGTCTTTTTATTCCTTGTAAGGATAGAAGTCAGATCGCTATTTTTGAGGATGTATTTGCTGACATAGGTGACGAGCAGTCTATCGAGCAGTCTCTGTCGACCTTTAGCTCGCATATGACGAATATTGTACGCATCCTAAGTGATATAGAGCGTATTTCAGCAAATGCGGGAGCTGACATAGCGGTTGGTAAAAATAGGGATGTTCCGCAGTTTTTAACGCTGTTTGATGAGCTTTGCGCGGGAACTGATCCGAAGGAGGGTGCGGCATTAGCACAGGCTATACTTACACACCTTAACAATTTAGGTGTACGCACTATGTGCACCACTCACTATGCGGAGCTAAAGGTGTATGCACTTAGTACGCCAGGAGTAGAGAATGCTTCATGCGAGTTTTCGCTTGAGACCTTAAGTCCTACCTATAGGCTGCATATCGGTATTCCTGGAAAGTCAAATGCTTTTGCTATATCCGGAAAGCTTGGACTAGGTGAAGATATCATAGCTGTTGCTCAGAAGAATTTGACTAGCTCAGATCTTAGCTTTGAAGATATGATAGCGGATCTCGAGGATAAGAGAGTAAAGACGGATAAAGCACTGTTAGAGGCGAAAAAGGCCTTGGCAGAGGCGGAATCTAAAAAGAAGGAGTACACTGAGAGAAATGAGCGCCTGATCGGTCAAAGAGACAAGGTAATCAGAGAGGCTAATGAAAAGGCTGCTCATATCATAGAACATGCCAAGGAGGTGGCCGATTCAGCCATCCGAGATTTCAATAAGTTCTCGGCAGGGAACCCAGATATCCAGAAGATGGAGAAGAAGCGTCAGAATTTAGGACATGAGCTTTCTGGTGTTAGAGACAGGGCATCCACTAAAAAGGAAAAGCCCGCTGTCAATGAAAATGCTCCTACTGAGCTTCACCGTGGAGACAGAGTGAGAGTGCTGTCTATGGGCGTAGAGGGTACAGTGTGCGAGCAGCCTGATGCAAAGGGCAATGTTTTTGTTCAGATGGGAATTATTAAATCTACAGTTAATATTAAGGATATGATTCTTATAGGGGAAGAAAATCCTTATGCTGTTAAGAAGGGTGAGACTAAAAAGACAGCTGGCTATGGTGGCTTTAATAAGGCTGCCACCATTTCACCAGAGATAAACCTTCTTGGTTGTACTGTAGATGAGGCTATTGGAAGACTTGATAAGTATCTGGATGATGCCTATATAAGTCATCTTCAGAATGTGAGGGTGGTACACGGCAAAGGCACTGGTGCGCTTAGAAGCGGTGTGCAGCAGTATTTGAAGCGTCATCCTGTTGTAAAAAGCTATCATCTGGCTGAGTTCGGCGAGGGCGATGCCGGCGTTACTATAGTGGAATTTAAGGAATAATCCAGGAGAAAAATAATTTGCGTATTCTTTTTGTGGGAACCATACTGCCAACTGAATATGAAAACAGAGTCGATGAGCTTGTTCCATATAATAACCGGTTTATGTGGAATATTATAGGTGGCCTAGAGAGTCTTGGACATGAGGTATATATACTCAGTTATCTGGATTTTGAGCTTTCACAGCTGGATCTCGAAAAGCTTAAAAAGGACAGTGCGAGCCATGGACTGGATGTGTTTCTTGAGGAGGAGAAAGCGGAGTTTAAGTCAGCGATAGAGGTTTCCTTGAAAAAAGTGGATGGCGTTCTGGCATTTGATGTTAAGAAGGCCTGGAAAAAGCTTGGAGAGCTATGTGATAAGGCTGGGAAAAAGTCCGCGGTTATAGTGTCGCCGGAGAGCATTCAAAGAAAAAAAGAATCTATCGTCTCCGCGCTAAGTCTAAGAGGGTTAAGGGAGTCTGTTGCATGGTATGACACGGCGATAGGTATGACTAAAGCTGTGAAGAACTATATAGATAAGGATCAAAAGTTCTTACTTATGGAAGGCGGCTTAAATGTAGCCGATTATACCACTATAGGTATATGTAAGGAGATGCAGGGAATGAATTTCATGTATCTGGGCACATTTGACGAGGATAGCGGCATAGATATTATGCTAAAAGCCTTTCATGAGTATAATGATCCATCGGCAGTGCTCTATGTGGCAGGCAAGGGCGAAGGGGTGGCTCGAGTGGTGGAGTATTGCACGCTGGATAGACGAATTACCTATTTAGATTCCATGGATAGACTGGCGTATAAGAAGCTGCTAGGTAAGTGTCATGCTATTTTGATACCGAGGGACATGAATAAAGAAGCTAATGAAAGCTTTTTCCCA
>JAZRWF010000098.1:0-6043 GCA_045599565.1 Lachnospiraceae bacterium | reverse complement strand
TCCTGTTTGGTCATCTTCATATCTTCAGCAAACTTCCACTTCTGATAGAGATAATCCGCAAAGCCTATGACTACATAAAAGGCTGCCACCTTCAAACCTACTGAAATAATTAAATCTCCAAGCAGTGCTATGGCCTGATTCAAGGTAATATCATAAAGAATAAAAATATCATTAACTCTATTCTTGATAGAAGAATAAACGATAACACCTATCGCAATTATCTTAATAACAGACTTGAGCAGATTAAACAAAGCCTGTGCTGAAAAAATCTTTTTAAATCCGCTTATCGGATTTAGCTTACTAAATTTAGGCTGAAGCGGCTTCGTCGTTATCTTCCAGCCTACCTGTAAATAATCGAGTACCACTGCCACTAAAACAGCTATCGCAAAATATGGTAAAACTATAAGCAGCACGCGAGTAAGTGCCGCTGAAATAAGACCTGCAGCTGTTCTTGGAGCCAGCGTACCATTATCTATTCTTATGTAATCAGGAAAAATCTTATAAATCCAGTTAAAGATCTCGATAAAGCTGTTTCCAGTTCTGCCCACGAAAAGCTTGAGTGAAACAAAGAGCATCAAAAGACCTACACCGGCTGTAAGATCCTGACTTTTCGCGACCTTACCCTCTTTCCTGGCATCCTCCAATCTCTTGGCAGTAGCTGGTTCTGTTTTCTCCCCGCCAGGACCGTCTTTTGCAAAAAACTGTAAATCAAGCTCCAACATCATAGATAAAAGGCCTCCATCGCTCTGATGAGCATGGTCTTTGACTCCTTAAATACAAGTGCAAATGCATCTGGTATCATAAAAATGGTAATAAAAAGAATAAAAAATCCAGTCATAAGTTTAAGCTGCATACCTACGGCAAACATATTAAGCTGAGGCGATGCCTTTGCCATCATGCCTAAGATGCAGTTTAAAACCATAATGCAGCAAAAAATAGGCAAAACTATTCGAAAAGCTATGATGATAAGCTCTGTGACAAATGCCGTCAAGGCTGACACCAAGCTATATGGCTTTATTATAACAGCACCTATCGGAATAACCTGATAGCTGTCACACACAGCTCTTATCACATATCTGTGCATTCCAGATACCATAAAGAATAACAAAAAGAGCTGGTTATACAGGGAGCCTGTAATAGCCACAGTATTTCTAGTCTGAGGATCAAACACCTGAGCCATAGAAATACCTATATCCATATCCACTATCGTTCCAAAAAAAAGTATGATATACGAGCAGATATTGGTAAAAAAACCCATAGTCGCACCAGCTATCGCCTCTAGCACTATCATACCTATAAACTGGGTCGTGCCATTGTATTCCGGCAAGCTGGTTCCTGATGCAAAATATATAAGCAGCGAAAGAATAGCTGCAAATCCAACTTTAGCTCTATTAGGATTATTTCCACTATTGAAAAAAGGTGCAGTAGCCACAAACATGGAAATACGCACCAAAATCAAAAGAAATATCTCAAAGCTATCAAGGGTAAAATACTGACTAAACAAAATAACTTATCCCAAATATCGACTGAAATTGCTCCACAGTACAGTTATATAATCAGTGAGATTTCTAATAATAAAAGCACCAAATATCATCAGACCAACAAATACCGCAAGCACCTTCGGCACAAAGGTAAGAGTCTGCTCCTGAATGGAGGTAATAGTCTGAAAGATAGATACAATAAGACCAATTACAAGAGAAATCAAAAGTGGCGGCGCTGCATTGATAATGACCTGATACAGGGCATCTCTCATTACATCCAAAACCATTCCTTCTGACATCTTATTACTCCTAAATCAAACCTTGCATATTACATAAAAGTTTTTACCAAACCACCTATTATCAAATCCCAACCATCTGCGATTACAAAAAGCAGAATCTTAAACGGCAATGATATAGTGGTAGGAGGAAGCATCATCATACCCATACTCATAAGCACCGATGACACTACCATATCTATTACAATAAATGGAATGTATATAAACACACCTATTATAAAAGCAGTTCTAAGCTCTGAGAGTATAAAGCTTGGCACCAGTACCACAAAAGGCACATCATGATAATCATCATATGTAGTACCAGAAATCTCACAGAACATATTCAAATCCTTCGACTGAGTCTGTCCATACATGAACTCTCTAATCGGCAGAATCGCCTGCTCTATGGCTTCTTCCTGTGTTATCTCTCCAGCATCAAAGGGTTCTAATGCATTAGTCCTAATCTGATTAAATGGAGTCCACATTATGAATAATGTTAAAAACAACGCCAAACCAACCAAAACCTGATTAGGAGGCGCTGTCTGAGTACCTATCGCTGTTCTTACAAAATGCAATACTATTATGCATCTGGTAAAACTGGTAAGCATAATTAGTATCGAAGGAGCCAGCGCAATAACCGTCAGTACAATCAGTACCCTAAGAGTCGATGAAAAATTTCCACCATCCGTGTTAAAAACAAGTGAAAAACCACCAGCTCCAACTACCTCATCTGAGGAGTTTGGAGCATTATCTGTGGCTCCGTATCCTGGTATAACACCTGTAGCACCATACTGGGTATCAAACTCTGTAGCATAAGCTGTCTTATCCTGGCAAATCCATAGCGTAAGCACAGTAGCAAAAAGGCTAAATATCATAAGCCACTTACGGCTTTTTCTAAGACTTTTCATCATGCCCCTTATTGCCTTTCATTCGCTCTAATACTGCTTTAAAATCAGCATTAATAGTAGGAGCTGACATCCTCTGATCAAAGGTTCCTTCCGGAAAATCCTCCTCAGAAAGCTCGCCTATTGCAGTCACCTCGTCTTTTCCAATCCCTATCAGAAAATACTTATCCCCACACTTTATAAGCTGTGCATACTTATTATTTCCAATACGTATAGTCTCTATCACCTGAGTAATATTCATCGAAGAGACCTGTTTTTGGTAGCCTCCGACCCACCTGGTCGTAAAATAGCATACCAAAAGCACCACTATAAATACTAGGATAGCAACTACAAGCTGTCCAAGTGACTGCATTAACCAATAACCTTTTTAACGGCCTCAAGTACACGCTCAGCCTGGAATGGCTTTACTATAAAATCCTTAGCTCCTGACTGGATAGCCTCGATAACCATCGCCTGCTGTCCCATAGCAGAACACATAATGCATGATGCATTTGGATCAGCAGCCTTAATAGCCTTAAGAGCTCCAATACCATCAAGCTCAGGCATAGTGATATCAAGAAGAACAAGATCTGGCTGAAGCTCCTTATACTTGTCAACAGCGACCTTACCATTCTCTGCCTCACCCACTACGTTGTAACCATTCTTTGTGAGAATGTCTTTAATCATCATTCTCATAAACGCTGCATCGTCAGTGATCAAAATGTTCTTTGCCATTTTTTATCTCCTTAAAATTAAAATTCTAATCTTTTAGTATCTCTGTTATTCGTACACCGAAGGATTCTTCGATGACAACTACCTCACCCTTAGCTACATACTTGCCATTTACTAATATATCAATAGGCTCACCAGCTATCTTATTTAGCTCGATGATCGTGCCAGGTGCAAAGTCCAAAATATCTGATATACTCCTATGCGTTCTTCCTAATTCTACTGTAACCTCAAGTGGTACGTCAAGAATTAAGTCTATATTCTCAGCCGAAAACTGTGGCTGATACATAGGATTAAAGCTCGTGAACTGTGCTGGCTGCACATTCACGTTAGGCGCAGGCATCGCATATCCCATCGGTGGATATGGCTGCTGCGGGTACGGCTGCGGTGGATACGGATATCCCTGTGGCGGCATCCCAACACCATATGCCGCATTTGGATCCATAGGCACCGGTGGCGGAGCCATGGCGGGAGCACTTGCCGGCTCAGGTGCCGCAGGCGCCTGGGCAGCTGACGCATCATATACTGTATCTTCCACCGTAGAGGCTGAATCAGATTCCATATTCGCCATAACAGCCTTACACATATCTTTAGCTAAGGTAACCGGATACAGCTGCATAATCTCTGAATCTACCAGCGTGCCGATTTCCATTCTAAAGGCTATTCTAACGAAATCATGCTTTAGAAAATCATCTATATTAGAACCATCCCCCGACTCAGCCAAATCTATAAGATTTGAGCTCGGCGGACTGATATCTATCATTTTACTGAGCATAGATGAAAGTGAGGTGGCTGAAGAACCCATCATCTGGTTCATCGCCTCTGAAATAGCACTTAAATGCAGTTCACTAATCTCACCATCTATATTCGAACCATCACCACCCATCATGAGGTCAGTGATTATTTTTACATCATCTTCCTTTAATACAAGGATGTTGGAACCATCCAAACCCTTTGTATAGGCAATCCTTACTAAGACACATGGCCTTTCATAGGTCGCTACTATATCATCCCAGGTACACACCGAAACCACTGGCGTTGAGATCTCAACCTTTTTGTTAACCAGAGAGAAAAGTGTGGTGGCAGCAGTACCCATACTGATATTCGCTACCTCACCTATGGTATCTACCTCTTCCTTAGTAAGCGGTCCTACCCCTCCATCGCCTCCACCGGAGGACGCCAGAGATTCTATCGTTCCGCCATTTAAGAGGGCATTTATTTCTTCTTGTGATAATACATCACCCATCTAAGGTTTATTCCTCTCTGATTATTGATGTAACCCTGACAGCATAATCTTTTCCGCTGCTGCCTGGCAAAGCTGTAAACTTTTTTATGTCCCCGACAAATACATCAAGTTCATCGTTGACCTTCGTTCCAAGTCGCACCACGTCTCCTACCTGAAGCTGCGAAAAGTCGCTAACAGTGATATTAGAACGTCCAAGTACAACTTTAATTGGAATCTTCGCCCTCGAAATCAAAACCTCTATCGAATCAGCGAACAAATTATTCTCTTTTTCTGTCATCTTTGAATACCAGAACTTAGTATTCAGCTTATCCATAACAGGCTCAAGAGTAATGAATGGAAGACAGATATTAATAAGACCTTCCACATCTCCTATTTTAATATTAACCGTGACAATGGCTATCATTTCAGAAGGAGAAATAATCTGTGCAAACTGTGAGTTCGTCTCAATTCTCTCAAGACGAGGATGCACATCTACCACATTTTCCCACGGTTCTCTGAGAAGCTCTACACAGGATGTCATTACACGCTCTATTATAAGAAGCTCTATCTCAGAAAAATCTCTTATCTTATCTAGCGGCTCACCTTCACCGCCAAGCATTCTATCTACGATAGCATATCCAAGATTAGATGCCATTTCGACGATAATATTTCCCTCGAGTGGCTCGAAATCTACTATACCAAGAAGTACAGGGTTCGATAGTGAATTCGAGAACTCCATGTACGTAACCGCTTCAGAGTTCATTACCTCGACCTGTATATTCTTTCTAAGGAACACAGGAAGATTCGTAGAAAGTAATCGTCCATAATGCTCAAATATAATTTCAAGAGTTCTAAGATGTTCCTTTGAAAACTTGGATGGACGGGCAAAATCATAGTTCTTTACCTGTCTCTCGGAACTGCTTTTTATTTCCTCTGCATCTATCTCACCACTGGAAAGGGCTTGCAGGAGGTTATCTATTTCACTTTGGGACAGTACGTCACTCAAGTAACCTCACCTCCCTATTTCCAAAGTACGTTTATTGGTAAGTCACACCAGAGAATCCTACAGATACAATAGCGCTAGTAGCGAACTGTGTCTGAAGTGCCTCAAGAATCTCATCCTGAATAAGAGGACGGTCAACCTCGAAGTCCTGAATCGTATGTCTGGAAACGACCTCAATAATAGCCGATCTAATCATGGTATCGTATGGTGTAAGGGTCGTCTCTGTCCACTTTCCACCGGTGTAATCCTTATGTGTGCTATCCAAAGAAAGTGAAACATTTATCACAACATAATGCTGTACACCATCGCCTCCTTTGGCAAGTCCAACAGTGATATTCTCTGGAACAGTGTAAAACTTAAGATCTGAAGCAGCTACCTTAATCGCACCGGATGCATCCCCTGCCTGAAGATCTAAATCTATGGCATTACATACCTTCGCAATAAGT
>JAZRWF010000097.1:0-25736 GCA_045599565.1 Lachnospiraceae bacterium | reverse complement strand
AAGCAGGAGGTAAAGGACGAATTCAAGGAGGCTGAAGGAGATCCTAAGATAAAGGGTCAGCAGAGACAGAGAATGCAACAGGCTTCTATGCGAAGAATGATGTCAAATGTTCCATCAGCAGATGTTGTCATCACGAACCCTACGCACTTAGCCTGTGCACTTAGATACAGAAGCGGTCAGGACAGCGCCCCTGTTCTTGTGGCAAAGGGAGCGGACTATGTGGCTGCCAAGATAAAAGAGAAGGCGACTGAGGCTGGCGTTCCTATTAGAGAGAATAAGGAAGTAGCCAGAGCTATATACGCAGCCGTGGAAGTGGGAGAGACTATACCGCCAGAGCTTTACATGGCGGTAGCAGAGATTTTAGCGAATCTGTATCAGGAGACTGGAAGACAGATGGCGATGTAAGAGTCAGGAGATTAGTATTAGGTGGAAGCATTAGGCATAAAAAAGAGCGACCTTGGCGTAGTAGCATACGTTTTGGCCGGTATATTATTCTTAATAATTCCTGTTCCGGCATCCTTATTGGATGTCCTTTTGGCGTTCGATATATCTATGTCCCTGATTATCATGCTGAATGTGCTTTTTACTAATGAAGTTTTAAATATGTCTTTTTTCCCGACATTGCTTTTGATTACGACAGTTTTTAGAATTTCACTTAATGTATCCTCTACCAGACTGATTCTTACGACCGGCTCACCGGGAAACGTGGTGGAAACCTTTGGACAATTCGTAGGTGGCGGTGATCTGGTAATTGGTATTATTATATTCATAATTTTGATCATCGTTCAGTTCATGGTTATAAACAAAGGATCAGAGCGTGTCGCTGAGGTTAGTGCCAGATTTACATTGGATGCTATGCCTGGTAAGCAGATGGCGATAGATGCAGATTTGAATACCGGAGCTATAGATGACGCTGAGGCAAAGAGACGTCGAGATAAAATTCAGGAAGAAGCGGCATTTTTCGGAGCTATGGACGGTGCTTCTAAGTATGTTAAGGGAGATGCGACAGCTGGTCTTATTATCACTATGGTAAACCTGGCGGGTGGAACCATCATGGGTATGATGAACCAGGGCTTGGATGCCACCTCCGCACTTACAAGATATGGTATTCTTACCATAGGTGATGGACTGGTATCACAGATACCATCACTTTTAATTTCATTATCGACTGGTCTTCTTGTCACAAAGGGATCAAAGGAAGCTGATGGTACGGGAATGCTCGTAAAGCAGCTTTTTGGAACGCCTAAGGTACTTTTTATCGTAGGCACTGTTTTGCTGTTATTAGGCTTTGCTACTCCGCTTAGCGATATTCTGTTTATGCTTTTGGCTGCCATGTTTATAGCATCAGGTCTTTCTATGCGAAAGACAATAGGCGAAGAAAAGATAGAGCAGGAGGTCGCCACAGAGGAAGAGGAGGCAGAGGAAATACGAAGACCAGAGAATGTGGTATCGCTTCTTCAGGTGGACCCAATTCTTCTTGAGTTTGGATATGGTATTATTCCACTTGCTGATGTTAATCAGGGCGGTGATTTATTGGACCGAGTGGTTATGATTCGAAGACAGATAGCCTTAGAGCTTGGTACAGTCGTGCCTATTATTAGACTTCGTGATAATATCCAGCTGAATCCTAACCAGTATATTATAAAGCTAAAAGGAATTCAGGTGGCTGAGGGAGAAATATTATTCGACCACTACATGGCTATGAATCCAGGTTATGTAGAGGAGGAAATCACAGGTATTCCGACCTTTGAACCATCCTTCCATCTGCCGGCTCTTTGGATTACAGAGGGACAGAGAGAACGTGCCGAGAGCTTGGGTTATACGGTAGTAGATCCACCGTCCATCATAGCTACACATTTGACGGAGGTTATTAGAAGTCATATAGACGAGCTTCTTACCAGACAGGATGTTCAGAATCTTGTCAATAACCTTAAGGAGTCCAACCCAGTTCTTGTGGATGAGCTTACGCCTAAGCTTATGAATCTCGGAGATATACAGAAGGTACTGCAGAATCTTCTGCAGGAAGGTGTTTCTATACGAGATTTGCTTACCATATTTGAAATACTTGCGGATCAAGCGGGAACGACGAGAGATCCGGATGTGCTAACCGAATATGTTAGACAGGGACTCAAGCGAGCTATCTCAAGCAGATTCTTCCCGCCTAATGAGGTTACACAGGTGGTTACCTTAGACCCTAAGGTGGAACAGGATATTATGGCTTCAGTCAAGCAGACTGAGCAGGGGGCTTATCTCACACTGGATCCAGCCAGAATTAAGGCTATAATGGATTCAGCTATGGCTGAGGTTTCTAAGTTAGAGGAGATGGGAAGAACACCTATCGTGATGACCTCTCCAATAGTTAGAATGTATTTTAAGAAGATGAGTTTAGATTACGTCAAGGATCTCATCGTTATTTCATATAATGAAGTAGATACAAATGTAGAGCTTCAGGCTGTTGGAATGATTACAGGATAGTTTAGATGATAATTAATAAGTTTACAGGAAAAACTGAAGAAGAAGCTAAGGAAAATGCTAAGAAGACCCTGGGAGCGAATGCCGTCATCATGAATGTGAGGGAAGTGCGTCCTAAGGGGCTTCGCGGCTTGCTTGCACCTGCCACTTATGAGGTCACAGCTGCTATAGAGGAGGATGCATCCAGCCGAACAGCTGCAGCTAATCCAATTCCAACTAATGCACCAGTTCATTTCGATGCGGTCGTAGATGAACCTTCCAGACAGATGACGGAGGATCTAAAGGAAGCCTTTCGCGCTGTTAGTGATGTTATGGCTATAAGAGGACTTAGAAATCCAAGACCAAAGGAGGAGGAAACCGCTGAGGAGAAACCAGCTGTGCCTACTAGAAACTCCTTTGACTCTAAAAGTGCAGATTTTACTCCACTAGATGAGGGAGTGTCACATCTGCGTGTAAATGGTGAGCCGACCTATAGAAAGCCAGAGATGGCCAGACCTATAAGACAGCCTATTATGCCAATGACTGAGAATAAGCCGGCGGAGGTGATAGAGGCCTCGCCTTTACATATTCAGCGTGATAGAAGAGAAAAGCCTGAGGATACCTTTTTCGATGATGAGCCTCTGGCAGGAGATAATCATGCTGTCGTAAAGACCCTTTATAATGTACTTTTGAATAATGAGGTAGAGGAAAAGTATATTAATCAGCTTATGCTGGATATGGAGAGGGTTTTGTCCGCTCCGCATTCTCTGGATTCACTTCTTTCGAATGTGTATCAGAAAATGGTTTTAAAGCTAGAGCAGCCAAAGGAAATAGAACTAGGTGTTGGAAAGACTAAGGTGGTATTTTTAGTCGGACCGACAGGCGTTGGAAAAACGACCACTATAGCGAAGCTGATTTCCAGATTTAAGGTTAAGCAGGGAAAATCGGTAGGTCTTATAACAGCAGATACATATAGAATGGCAGCGGCTGAGCAGCTTACAAAGTATGCTCAAATTCTTGGAGCACCTTTGTCGGTAGTGTATACACCTGCTGAATTAAATGATGCTGTAAAGAAGCAGACCAGAGAAAATGAGGGCATGGGTCTTATTTTCGTAGATACACTTGGCTTTTCACACAATAATGAAAGGCAAAAGGAGGATTTGGCGCTTCTTTTGAATTCATTGGATGAGGCCTATGAGAAGGAAGTTTATCTGGTTCTTTCACTTGCTACTAAGTATAAGGATCTTATCAATATAGTGGATACTTACAGCCAGTTTACAGACTATTCGCTCATTTTTACGAAGATGGACGAAACCAGTGCACTTGGAAATGTGCTGAATATAAAGCTTCACACAGGCGCGCCGCTTTCCTATATTACCTTTGGACAGGATGTGCCAGATGATATAGAGGTGGTAAATCCACAGAGGCTGGTTAAGCGCATGTTGGGAGGTCAGTGATGGATCAGGCTGAAAATCTTAGAAACATCGTGAAATCCTCTCAGACAGCCACACCCATAAGAGTGATGGAGAAAACCAGGGTTATCACTGTTACCTCCGGTAAGGGTGGAGTAGGAAAATCTAATCTCTCGGTTAATTTAGCCATACAGCTAAGAAGAGCGGGAAAGCGAGTGATTATTCTGGATGCAGACTTTGGTCTTTCTAATGTAGAGGTAATGTTTGGAACGATTCCAAAGTATACCTTAAAGGATATGCTTTATGGCGGGATGAGCATTAAGGATATAATTACCACAGGACCGATGGGGGTGGGGTTCATCTCCGGAGGCTCTGGAATTATCGGACTAAATAATCTAACCTATGATCAGCTGGCGAGATTGCTTTCAAATATTACGTATCTGAACGAATTGGCAGATGTTATAATAATCGACACAGGCGCTGGAGTGTCAGACCAGGTAATGGAATTTGTTCTTGGCTCACCAGAGGTGTTATTAGTTACCACACCTGAGCCTAGCTCCCTGACTGATTCGTATTCGCTGATGAAGGCTATGTACAAGAGTCCAAAGTTCACACCAGGGATAAACACAGTACATTTGATAGCGAACAAAGTCAACTCAGAGGCAGAGGGAATGGCAGTATATAATAAGATTTCTTCTGTGGTAGGGCAATTTTTGGGTGGCACTATAGATTATGTGGGTGCTATCCCCAATGACAGCGTGTTGGAAAAGTGTGTCAGGAGCCAGCAGGTTGTCAGTATTGAGGAACCAAATGCTAAATCGTCTAAAGCATTTATGGCGGTGGCAGAAAGGCTGTTTAACACCAGCATGGTAAATCAGCCGGCTCCGAAGTGGGGAATAGGAGCTTTATTTGGTGGTATTTTAGGTAAATCGGGCAGACGTTATTAGGAGAAGTCATGAAGTTAAAAGAGCTCGTGCCAGGCACTAAGGTAGATATAAAAAAAGAAGTGGGAAGAGGGTCAGAAGCCCAGTCTATGTCATATACATCTACGGTTTTCGATGTTACGGATGCGGATGAGATAGTTATTAATATGCCATCCAGCGGTGGAAAAATGGTAGTTCTGTCGCCTGGTATTACATACGAATTCGCTTTTACTATGTCAAATGGTATTTTTACTGCGAAGGGTACAGTGGTAAGACGTTCGAAGCAGGGTATTTTTTATCTTCTTGTCATAAAGCTAATCGGACAGCTGACTAAGCTTCAAAGAAGAGAATACTATAGAATGGAATGCATGATGCCTATTATCTACCAGAGCTTACAGGCAGAGAGTGCAAATGAAGCTAAGCTTATAGAGGTTAGGGAAGCCATGGCCAAAGAGGATAGTCAGAGAGTTCGCGGAATGGGAACTATTCTTGATATTTCTGGCGGTGGAATAAGATTTCAATGTACTGACGATTTAGATGGTATTACACATTTGCTGTTTAATTTCCAGATAATAGTGAATGAGAAGAAGCAGCAGGTGGAGATAATCGGAAAGCTTTTGCATTCTGAATACAAGGAACAGGCTCAGAGATATGAGCACAGAACAGAATTTATTTATAAGGATGGAGTCTCAAGAGACGTGATTATCAAATATATTTTCGATGAGGAGCGTCGAGTCAGAGGCGTAGGTAGGTAGGATGTATAAAATCCATCTTGCAGATGATTCTGCACTTATGAGAAAGATAATATGTGATATAATCAACAAGGATCCTGAATTTGAGGTGGTGTTAACCAGTTCTAATGGACAGGAAGCTTTTGAAAATATCAAGTCAAATGAAGCGGATTTGACAGTGCTCGATATGGTTTTGCCAAAGCTTAGCGGAGTGGAAATCATGGCTAAGGTTTCGCAGGAAAACTTATCTGCGAAGGTAATTCTTATCAGTTCATCCCTAAAGGAGGATACTGAGAGCACAGTTATGGCTATGGGCTATGGCGCGCTTGGCTTTGTATTAAAGCCATATGCAGCTACAGCTGAATCTAGACTAGCCTTTGCCACGGAGCTTTTGGATGTTATGAGAAGAATTCTCTCTTCTAAGAGCTATGACAAGGTGGAACCCGCACATACAGTTCATGAGACACATAGAATTCAAAAAACTATAGTCTCAGAGCGAAATAAGGACAATATTTTCCAACGCGGAATTACAGCTCCATGTGATCCGCCGCCAGCTATTAAAGGAAAGAAGCTCATTGCATTAGCCTGTTCCACAGGTGGACCGCAGTCCTTGCATAAGTTTATTCCGATGCTGCCGGCCACACTTAGATATCCGATGGTATTAGTTCAGCATATGCCTGCTGGTTTTACACAGTCCTTGGCAGAGAGGCTGGATGAGATATCTAAGGTTCATGTGGTGGAAGCTTCCGAGGGAGAGTTCCTAGAGCCTGGATGCGTTTATATAGCTCCAGGAGGTAAACACCTTCAGATACTCGAGAATAAGAACCATGAGGCTTATTGTCATATAGATGACGGGCCTGCCGTAAACAGCCTTAAGCCATGTGCTGATGTTATGTATCAGTCTATTGCCAGCACTAGCTTTGAAGAGATTATTTGTGTTGTGCTTACTGGCATGGGTGCTGATGGAACAGATGGAATTGAGTATCTGAAAAAGTATAGAAATATTTATACCATATCTCAGGATGAGGCTACTTGTGTAGTATATGGTATGCCGAAGGCTGTGGCTTTAAAGGGCTTAAGCGATGAGGTAAGACCATTGCTTGAAGTGGCAGATGCTATTGTAAATAGAATAAAAGTTAAATAATTTTATTTAGGGGGTACAGGTTATGGATGTAAGTCAGTATCTGGATATTTTCATTGACGAAACGAATGGACATATTCAAAGTCTCAATGACAACATTATGATTCTTGAGAAGGAGCCGGAGAATAAGGACACTATTAATGAAATTTTTCGTGCGGCTCACTCTTTGAAGGGTATGGCTGGAACCATGGGCTTTAAGCGCATGCAGCATCTTACTCATGATATGGAGAATCTTTTCTCTGAGGTGAGAAACGATGCCATTAAGGTTAACTCAGAGCTGATAGATATTCTTTTCCAGTGCCTTGATGCTATAGAGGGCTATTTGGAAAATGTAAAGGGTACCAGTGATGAGGGTACTGAAGATAACGAGGTACTTATTAAGAGATTAAATGATTTCTTAGCTTCAGGTGGAAGCGCATCGCAGCCAGCTGCAGCTCCTAAGGCAGAGGCTCCTGCTGCGGCTAGCGAGACTCCTTCAGAGAATTCAGAAGCACCATATAAGGCACTCTCTTTGGATGATAAGGTACTTGAAAAGATGAAGGATGCCAAGTCTAATCTTTATGGCGTCACAGTCTATATTAATAAGGATTGTTTGCTTAAGGCAGCCAGAGCATTTTTGGTATTCAAGGCAGTGGAAGAGTACGGCGAGATTTTATATTGCTATCCAGCTACTCAGGATATCGAGGATGAGAAGTTTGACTTTGAGTTTTCTATGATTATTTCTACTGATGGCGATATCGAGGCTGTTAAGTCTGCTATGGCAGCAGTTTCTGAGATCGACAGTGTTGTATGTGGAAAGGTAACTGTAGCAGATTACGACACTGAGTCGGCAGAGGAGAAGAGCGCTCCTGTAGAGGAGGCTGCTCCTGCGGCTGCTGTCGCTGTTAAGGAGGAGAAGACTGAGGCACCTGCTCCAGCAGCTGCTCCAGCACAGAGTCAGTCGAAGGATGCTGGAAACAAGCCAGCTGCTAACAAGCCAGTCACCGCTCGTACTATTCGTGTGGATATCGAAAAGCTGGATGCTCTTATGAATCAGGTTTCAGAGCTTATCATTGCAAAGAACTCGCTCACATCTATCTCAAATGCGGACAATGGTGAGGATTGTGATGTTTCACAGCTTCGTGAGCAGATTGAGTACCTTGAGCGAATCACTACTAATCTCCATGAGTCAGTCATGAAGGTTCGAATGGTTCCTATCGAGTCAGCTGTTAACAAGTTCCCACGTATGATTAGAGACTTAAGCCGTAAGCTTGGCAAGCCAATGGATCTTGTTATGACTGGTGAGGAGACAGAGCTTGACCGTACCGTTGTAGATCAGCTTTCTGATCCACTTCAGCATTTGCTTAGAAATTCTGCTGACCACGGTATTGAGGATGCTGCTACACGTCTTAGCAAGGGCAAGCCTGAGCAGGGAAATATTTTCCTGAAGGCATTCCAGGAAGGTAATTCAGTTATCATCGAAGTAGGCGATGATGGTGCTGGTATCGATACAGAAAAGGTTAAGGCAAAGGCTATCCAGAAGGGACTTGTATCTGCTGAGGCAGCTGAGCACCTTTCACAGAAGGAGATTATCGATTTCCTTACACTGCCAGGCTTCTCTATGGCAAAGGAAATAACAGATATTTCTGGTAGAGGTGTTGGTCTGGATGTAGTTAAGTCTAACATCGAAGCATTGGGCGGTGATGTAGAGGTTAAGTCAGTTCTTGGAGAGGGAACTACCTTTACTGTAAGACTTCCGCTTTCACTTGCTATTATTCAGGCGCTCATGGTTGAGATTCGTGACGAGAAATATGCTATTGCTCTTGCAAGTATTTCTAATATTGAGAGCATACCTGTATCTGACATCAAGTATGTTGAGAATAGGGAAGTTATCTACTTGAGAGGACAGGTTATTCCAGTTATTCGTCTTGATGAGATTCTTGATTCTAAGCCAAAGGATTCACAGGATGAGGAGCTTACTGTAGTAGTATGCAAGAAGGGTGATTCCTTCGGTGGTCTTGTAGTAGATAATCTTATCGGCCAGCAGGAAATTGTTATTAAGTCTATTGGTAAGTGCATAGAGAATAATAAGCTTATCAGCGGCGCAACAGTTTTAGGTGATGGCGAAGTAGCATTGATCCTTGATGTTAATGCATTGGTATAGGAGGTAGACCATGGCTGAGATTAGCAAAGTTTATGATTCTGAAGTTAAGGAGACTGTCCAGTATATCGTAGTCAAAATCGGCGGCGAGCAGTATGGAATCAACATCTCCTATATAGATAACATTGTGCGTATGTGTAAGATTACCAGAGTACCAAAGGCGCCTAGCTTTTTCCCTGGTGTTATAAATCTTCGTGGTGAAGTAGTACCTCTTATGAGTCTTAGACGTCGTATGTCTTTGCCTGATGATGAGATTACAAATAACAGCCGTATAATTATCCTTCGTCTTGAAACACAGGGACTTATCGGTGTTATCGTTGACCAGGTTAAGGAGGTTCTCACATTAAGTAAGGATGATGTGGAGAAGAAGCCGCAGACAGCTGTAAAAGAAACCAAAGAGACCTTTATCGATGGTGTTGGAAAGAATGGATCTGAGCTTATTTCTATTCTCGATATCGCTGCGGTTATGGGCGAAGTCGAGGAGGCTTAAGATATGCTAACACTAGAACAGGTTAATGAATTATATATGGATGTGCTGAAGGAAATCGGTAATATCGGTGCGGGTAATGCTACCACCGCGATTGCCAACATGCTTAACCTTCGCATAGATATGAGTGTGCCACATGTTTCGTTCCTTCCTGTAGAAAAGCTTGGAACTGCTATAGGCTCAGAGGACGATATTATAGTTGGAATTATGCTCGGTGTTGAAGCTGATATAGATGGTTCTATGATGTTTTTGATGGATCTTGCTAGCGCACATCATGTAGTAAATCGTCTCATGATGAGACCTGATGACTACAATGAAGCATTTGACGAGATGGATCTTAGTGCCATAAAGGAGATCGGAAACATTATAGCGGGAAGCTATCTGTCTGCGTTGTCAGGACTTACAGGTTTGACTATTCTTCCTACAGTTCCATTTGTGGCTGTGGATATGGCAGCGGCTATTCTTTCTGTTCCTGCTATACAGTTTGGTACTTTTGGTGATAATGCCCTTTTGATTGAGACCTCTTTCTCTGATGATATGGGAATTAATGGATATTTCATTCTTATGCCAGAAGAGGATTCTTATAGTAAGATTCTGGGTTCATTAGGACTTAGTGTATAGAGCGAGGTGTCTTTAAATGGGAGAAATGATAAAGGTGGGTATGGCGGACCTGAAGGTCTGCAAGGCGCCTGATGCGCTTACTACCATAGGCCTTGGTTCATGTATTGGTATTGCCTTGTGGGATCCAACTACAAAGATTACTGGTTTAGCTCATATTATGCTTCCCGACAGTACCCAGATTAAAAATAATAGTAATATTGCGAAATTTGCAGATACAGGAATTCAAAAGCTATACGATGACATGATAGCGGCTGGTGCAAACAAGGCTAAGCTCGTGGCTAAGATAGCAGGCGGAGCGAAGATGTTTGAACTTTCAGGCTCTTCAAATGCTATAAATGTAGGCGAACGAAATGCCATTGCATCAAGAGAGAAGCTCAAGGCTTTAGGAGTTAAGCTGTTATCAGAAGACTGTGGCTTAAACTTTGGTCGTACGGTAGAAATTTATTCTGAAACAGGTGACTATTTAATAAAAGCTGTTGGCAAAGAAGTTAAGGTTATATGAGATTTATTAAATCGTTTCCAGCTATTGTTACTCTTAGTGCAGCTGCTATATGCTGCGTGTTGTCGATCTTTCAGGGAGTTACTTTTCATGTGTTCACATTGAGGCTCCTTGTCACAGTGGTTATTTTTCTGCTGATTGGTTCGCTGACCGGGCTATTTTTACAGGAGGCCTTTAAACTGATGGAGGAAAAGCCGGAGAGTGAAGGAGATGTAGCGACTGATGAGAGTCAAGAGAATCTTACTCTGAATCTAGATGATGATGACGAGGATGAAGATGAGTAAATAGGGTGAAGGGATGAAGGAAGCTGAAAAGGAAAAGCTTTGGCAGGATTATATAGCAAAGCCTACACCGGACAAGCGTGAAAAGCTTATTATTGAATATGCGCAGCTTGTCAAGGTGGTGGCTGGCAGGTTATGTGTCTACCTGGGCAATACAGTTGAATATGAAGACCTTTGTAGTTACGGAATCTTTGGCCTTATAGATGCAATCGATAAGTTCGATTCATGCAAGGATGTAAAGTTCGAAACTTATGCCTCACTTAGAATCAGAGGCTCTATTCTTGATCAGATTAGAAAAATGGACTGGATACCAAGGTCTGTCAGAAAGAAGCAGAGAACTCTCGAGGATGCTGCCAAAGCATTTGAAGCAAGGGAAGGAAGACCTGCGACTGATGAAGAACTGTGCGCAGAGCTTGGCATCACGAATAAGGAGCTTATCAGCTTGCAGACTGAACTGAATGTGACGAATGTTGTCAGCTTGGAAGAGTTCGTAGAAGCTGGTGCAGATCCGGTGATGTCTGCTGAGGGTAACAGTCATTTTATGGAGCCAGAGGCTGCTATAGAGAAGGAGGAGCTAAAGAAAAAGCTCGAGGAGGCTATAGCACTTCTCACAGAACGAGAGAAGCAGGTTATACTTTTGTGCTACTATGAGGATATGTCGCTTAAGGAAATAAGTGCTACTCTCGATGTATCTGAATCCAGAGTTTCACAGTTACATACGAAGGCTATTGGAAAAATGAAGAAGGTCATGGGAGAATATATGGGCCTGCTTTCAGTATAGTTTTTCAATTTGGAGACTAAATATGCAACAGATAAATGGATACTTCCAGATAGAATATAGAGGCAAGGATGGATTTTGCCACATTTTTCCGCCTATCGAAGGCGGAGAAAGTGTGGATGTGCGTTCTTTAGCCTCTTTTTTAGATATGCAGGGCTTTAAAGCATATAATCTCCAGGCATTAAATGTTGCTATAAACTCAAACACTGTGCAATGTGTTCCAATAGGACCGGGAGATGGCTATGATATAGCTGCTTCGTTAGACGTATTTATCGATGAAAACAAGATGACAGCTACAGTGGTAGCGATTCCACCGTCTTTAGGATATAAGTCGATTACGGTCAGGGACATAATGAGTACCCTGAATCATTATGGTGTTATATATGGCTTAGACCAAGAGATTATCATGGACTTTGTTAAGAACCCTGTTTATTGTACAAAGATCGTGATGGCAAGGGGAAAAGAGCCTGTTCAGGGCATGGATGCAAGGATTGAATATATGTTCAATACACATCCTTCTTTGAAGCCTGCCTATAATGAGGATGGAACTGTGGATTTTCACAGCATAGATGTGATAAATCATATACAGGCAGGAGATGTCTTGGCTATTCTTCATCCGGAGGACAGAGGCACCCCTGGACGAAATCTTATGGGTAAGGATGTGGCTCCGAGAGCTGTAAACTCTGCTAAACTTAAGGTAGGAAGGGATATCACTGTTTCGGAGGATGGAATAGAAGCGAAGACAAATATCACCGGTCAGGTTAGACTGTATGGTGATCAGATATTTGTTTCAAGCGTATATGAAATCCCAGCGGATGTAGATAATTCTACTGGTGATATAGACTTTGAGGGCACTGTTTTGGTACATGGCTCGATAAGAGAAGGCTTTAAGGTTAGTGCGACCGAGGATATAATAGTCGAAGGCTCTGTCGAAGGAGCGCTGGTGATAGCTGGTGGAAATATCGTTATTAAGCGCGGCATAAATGGAATGTTTAAGGGCGTATTGGAGTCCGAAGGTGATATAGCTGTCAAATTTATTGAAAATGCAAAGGTTTTTGCCAAAGGTAATATAGAAACTGGATCTATTATTCAAAGTGATGTCACTGCAAAGGGAAACATTATCGTGTCTGACAGAAAAGGTTTTATAACAGGTGGTGTCGTCAAATGCGGCGGCAATGTAAAGGCAAATACCATAGGCTCTGAAATGGGTGGTGCCACAAGAATAGAGGTAGGTGTAGACCCAACCATAAAGAAAAAGTTTAGTGAAGCAGCTGCCTCGGTGGAGAGGTACAGTGCAAATGTAAATAAGATAGCTCCAGTCGTAAAGACCTACGCTGACGCGCTTGCTGATGGAAAGAGCTTAGATGAAAAGAATCAGGAGTATTATGTGAAACTCTTGACTCAGCTGTCGAGTGATCAGAGAGCCCTGCGTTTGGCTCAGTCGGCCTATGAGAGATTGTCTGTTGAGGTTAAAAGAGGCTCAAATAGCAGCATTGCTGTTAGAAGAGATATTTATCCGGGTGTGGAGCTTTCTATAAATGATATAGTTTATAATATGAAGGATAAACGCTCATTCGTCTCTATAGTGGCGGAGGATGGTGAGATTAAGTTTAATCTTCTATAAGGAGACTAAGGATGTCTATAAGACCAGTTGTTTTCGGCGGAATGATGCAGTCTACTGCTGAGATAGGAAACCAGCAGGCTTCGGTGGAAAATAGACCTTCTGCAGAGCAGATGCAGGTGGCATCCACATTACAGAATCAGGAAATGCAGGAAAGCCAGCAGGTTAATACCACTGAGAATATGTCTGATTCACAGTATCAGTATGGTCAGGGTGGTTCAGGAAAAAGAGAAGCTGAGAACAAAGATCAGAAAAAAGATAAAAAGAAAAAAGAGATGTCTGGTGATGGCAAAGTGATGCTTAAGGGATCTGTGCCATCCTTCGATATTAAAATCTAGGTGTAATATGACAGGATTAATTATTGTAATGATTCTTATTGGCTGCCTTTTTGTGGCAGCTAGTTTTATGGTTTCAGAAAAGCTTTCAGAGAGAGATGTGGAAGCCATGAAGGAAGTGACGAAATCGCATATAGAAGTCTTGATAAAGGATAGAATGGCAGATGCCTCTGTGGAAATGGAAGAGACTTTGTCGAATAAGATAAATGAAGCCATGGAGAAGCTGGATTCTAAGACAGACAAGGAAACAGTAGAGAAAATCATGGAAATCTCTGAGTATGCCAAGCCAGTTCTTGAAAATATGGAAAAGGCGCGTTCTGAGGTGAATTTTATCTATGCCATGCTCGGTGAAAAGCAGGAGGCAATAAAGTCTACTACTGTTGAAATCCAAGAAATTCAGCATAAGCTTGGGAAGATAAATGATTCTGTTGAATATAAGATTAAGGAACTCGATGAAATAACGCAGAAGGTAGATGGAGTGATTGAAAAGGCCTCAAAGGTGGAGACTCCTGCGCCTGCATTTGCTGCTCCTATTACAGAACAGGGTGTTTTCGAGGTACCTGAGGTGACAGAGCCGGTTCTGCAGCTCGGCACAGAGGAAGTAGAGGCAGTCGAGAAAAAAACATCTGGCAGAGGCAGAAAGAAAAAGGAAGAAAGCGCAGATACCTATGTGATGCCACAGGGCGTGGATAAGCATAATCTTAATATGGAAATTCTGAATATGCATGATGAGGGCTTGGATTCAGTAGAAATTGCCAGAAGGCTAGGGATTGGTCAGGGAGAGGTTAAGCTTGTTCTTGGTCTGTATCTGGGAGAGAGCTAATGAGACTAAAGTATTATTTAAGGGGTGCAGGAGTCGGCATCCTTATGGCTACCATAATATTTGCAGTGGCCATTATAGCAGGCGGCTTCAATAAACAGAACAATGTGAATACAGCGAAGAAGGATGAGTATGTGCCGGTGATAGATTCGCTTGTGCCATCTGAGACACCAGCTAAAACACCAGAGCCTTCGAAAATGCCAGAGGCTTCTGAAACAGTGCAGCCATCTGAAATCCCATCGCCATCAGAGACGCCTAGTGTAGAGGCTACACCTTCGGAAAAGCCGGTGGAGTCACCTTCGGCTAAGCCAACCGAGGCGCCTACAGCTAAGCCAACCGAGGAACCTTCGGCTAAGCCAACAGTAGCGCCTAGTGAGACTGCTAAGCCTACAGCAGCTCCTAGTGAGAAGCCACAGATAGTTGTTTCGGTGAAGCCTACAGTGGCTCCTACTGAGACCGTGAAAATAGTGACAGAAAATGTGGCTGTTTCTATTAAGCTGGGCGATGATTCGTATAAGGTGGCTAAGGCGCTTAAAGCAGCTGGGCTGATAGCTGATGCTGAGAGCTTTAACAGGTATTTGATAGATCAAAAGCTGGAGGGCAAGATTCAGACGGGAAGCTTTTATATTAAGGGTGGTACCTCGGAAAAGGAGATTGCCCAGATGCTGGTGGATACGAAAAAGAGAACCACAAAGCTGGAGCACTAAAAATTATAAGGTTTTTTGCATTAAAGGGCTTGCAAGTCAGGCCTTTTTTTGGTATATTTGAAAAGCTGTTGAAAATTGCACATATGAGGATGGACTATTGGTTGCCCACTAAGGGAATTAGTCTTGGAATCATATGGAAGAAAAAACCAGGAGGTAAAGAACAATGAGCGTAATTTCAATGAAGCAGTTACTTGAGGCTGGTGTACACTTTGGTCATCAGACTCGCAGATGGAACCCTAAGATGGCTCCATACATCTACACCGAGCGTAACGGTATCCACATTATCGACCTTCAGAAGTCTGTAGGTATGGTAGACGAAGCTTACGATGTAATCTTTGACATCGCACAGCAGGGTGGTAACATCCTTTTCGTAGGTACTAAGAAGCAGGCTCAGGATGCTATCGCACAGGAAGCAGAGCGTTGCGGTATGTACTATGTAAACGAGAGATGGCTTGGTGGTATGCTTACTAACTTCAAGACTATCCAGTCTCGTATCAAGAAGCTTAAGGAAATCGAGAAGATGGCTGTTGATGGTACATTTGATGTTCTTCCTAAGAAGGAAGTTATCATTCTTCAGAAGGAGCTCGAGAAGCTTCAGAAGAACCTTGGCGGTATCAAGGATATGCCACGCATTCCAGATGCTATCTTCATTATCGATCCTAAGAAGGAGCACATCTGCGTACAGGAGGCTCACGCACTTGGTATTCCACTTATCGGTGTTTGCGATACTAACTGTGATCCAGACGAGCTTGACTATGTAATCCCAGGTAACGATGATGCTATCCGCGCTGTAAAGCTTATCGTAGGCGCTATGGCTGATGCTGTTATCGCTGCTAAGCAGGGTGAAGTAGTAGTTGAGCAGGCTGAGACTACTGAAGAGGCTTAATATTAACTGTGATTGCTATTCACTTAACTGTGAATAGCAATGTTTATATTTTAGATGGAGGTAAAGGACATGGCTAACATTACTGCAGCTATGGTTAAGGAACTGCGTGAGATGACTGGCGCAGGTATGATGGATTGTAAGAAGGCTCTTGCAGAGACTGATGGAAATATGGAGGCAGCTGTAGAGGCTCTTCGTAAGAGTGGTGCTGCTAAGGCTGTTAAGAAGGCTTCACGTATCGCTGCTGAGGGTATTGCTCGTGTAGCAGTTTGCGGAAATACTGCTGTTGTAGTAGAAGTAAACTCTGAGACAGACTTTGTTGCTAAGAATGAGACTTTCCAGGAGTTCGTTCAGATGGTAGCTGACAAGGCTCTTGCTTCATCATTAAATGGTGGTGCTAACGGAGAGGATATCGAGGCTCTTCTTGCTATCGATGGACTTAATGATGTTCTTATCGAGAAGACTGCTACTATCGGAGAGAAGCTTTCAGTTCGTAGATTTGAGAAGGCTACTGGCGATTGCGTAGCTTCATATATTCACGCTGGCGGAAAGATCGGCGTTCTTGTAGCTGCTAACGGCGCTGCTGATGCTGCTGAGGCTCTTACAAACGTAGCTATGCAGGTAGCTGCTATGAATCCACAGTACATCTCAAGAAATGATATCTCTGCTGATGAGCTTGCTAAGCTTAAAGAGATCACTGTAGATGCAGCTCTTAATGATCCTGCTTCTCTTCCAAAGCCAATCCTTCAGAAGCTTATCGATAAGGCTATCGCTGATAAGAAGTGGAGTGATGAGGATATCGCTATCTTCAATGAGAAGAAGTCTAACATGAACTACGTATGGAACTTCATGTCAGATGCTGCTCCAGCTGCTCTTGCTGAGCTCGCTATGGCTGATAAGGCTAACATCACTGCTGATAAGGTATTCATCGGATTAGCAGAGGGTCGTGTATCTAAGCAGCTTAAGGAAATCTGCCTTATGGATCAGGCTTATGTTAAGGCTGAGGATGGAAAGCAGACTGTTGCTCAGTATCTTGCTACCGTATCTAAGGATCTTTGCGTTACTAAGATCGTTCGTTTCGAAGTAGGCGAGGGTATGGAGAAGAAGAACGAGGACTTCGCAGCTGAGGTAGCTGCACAGCTCGGCTAATTTTCTTTGCGGTATAAAAAAGTTATTGACAAAGATATACTAATTTGATATTATACTATTCGGCTGTTGCGAGAGTGACAGCTGAATATTTGGGATCATAGCTCAGCTGGGAGAGCATCTGCCTTACAAGCAGAGGGTCATAGGTTCGAGCCCTATTGGTCCCATTTATATGGCGAGATAGCTCAGTTGGCTAGAGCACGCGGTTCATACCCGCGGTGTCGAGGGTTCGAATCCCCCTCTCGCTATGAATATAAAGAGGCACATCTAGCGATGTGTCTCTTTTTTATTCATAGCGGGAGGGATGGACTCGAACCCTGCCTCCACGGAGGAAATCTCATGAATGAGATTTCCTGGTCGTAATGAATCTGTCAGCTGCGCTGACCACCCTTACGACATTTACCGCAGTGTCGAGGGTTCCGGCTATCCCAGGCTCGTGGTCTTAATATGCTAGTTGAGCTCACAAGACCAAAATTGAGTGTTTTTTGGTCTTAAAATCGACTGAGTCTCGCACAAGACCACAAAATGGTGCGTTTGTTCACAAATTCTTCACATATAGCTAAATAATGGTTCTTTTTTGGTCTTGTCAGTGTGTCTAGGAAATTAAGACCACGAGTGAGAGCTAGTCAGGAAACCCAAGGTGGGAGAACACGTGGTGGAGGAGAAAACCACGAGTGAGAGCTAGCCAGAGGTCCCAAGGTGGGAGAACGCGTGGTGGAGGAGAAAAGGCTACTTTTTTAGGCACTGTATGAAGCGAAAAGGCAACGGAAAGCAAGAAAGCTGTGAAAAAAAGTTGCCTGGACATTAGAATCTCGGAGGAGAAAGGATATAGGAATGAGAATAGGAACAGGATATGATGTGCATAGGTTAGTGGAAGGCAGGAAGCTTATACTTGGAGGCGTGGAGATAGAGCATACGCTGGGACTGCTGGGGCATTCCGATGCGGATGTGCTTTTACATGCTATCATGGATGCTCTTCTTGGAGCAGCAGCACTTGGTGATATAGGACTTCATTTTCCGGATACTGATGAGCAGTATAAGGGGGCAGATTCCTTAAAGCTTCTAATGGCTGTAAATGAACTGATAAAGGCTAAGGGCTACAGTGTCGTGAATATCGATGCGACTGTAATAGCGCAAAAGCCAAAGCTGAGACCGTATATAGATACTATGAGAGAGAATATAGCCAAGGCTTTAAATGTAAACGTAGATCAGGTGAATGTTAAGGCGACTACTGAAGAGCGTCTTGGCTTTACGGGCAGAGAGGAAGGTATTAGCGCTCAGGCTGTTTGTCTACTTGAATAATTCTTGCTCCTATGAGGACTTTTCTGTTATAATGAAAAGACTATCATAGGAGCTTTTTATATAAATGAATCAGTCGGTAATAGAGAGCCTTGGAAATGCTTTAGATGAGATAGCCAGACTCAAGGAAGAAGTTCAGACTTATAAAGCATATACTGCTTCTGCTAATCATGCAGGTGCAGTTGGCTTGTGGCGCCTAAGTATAACTAATGGCACCCCTAGGTTATACTTAAGCCAAGAGGGCTTCGATGTTTTAGGACTAGAGTATAACGAGAATCATGAAGCTCTTAATCTAAGCTTTATGGATAATATAGATCCGAGTGTGAGAGCTGATCTTCTTAAAACCAGAGAAGATATGGAAGCAGGTAAAAGGGTAGCTATTCTGTGCCCATATCACCATGCTAAAAAGGGTCTTATCATAATAAAGTTTAGCGGCGAAGCAGATCAGTATCTTTCCGGTGAGACAAGGGAGTTTAGCGGTTACTGTCAGGATGTGACTTCCTCTGACGATAGCCTAAATAAGATTAAAGATGAATTTTCCGGCATGTACCAGGCTATTTCTAATACAGGTATAACCTCATGCATGTACAGACCTAATGAAGGAAAGCTATATTTCTCAGAACAGGCTGTGAAAAAGTATGATTTAAAGGGTGAATATAGCGATATGCCTAGATCCTTTGTCAGTGATTATGTACACGAAATAGATCAGCTGGCGGTTTTAGATTCATTTAAGGATATTGATAACGGAAATCCTTTGAGTGAGGTTCGCTTTTCTAATATTGACAGATCAGTTACTATAAAGCTTTCTATGTCTGTGGTATTAAAGGATGAGGAAAATCATCCGCTGGAGGTGTTTGGTTTACTAGAGGATGTCACACAGCTGGAGAAATCACAGAATGAGGCGCTTTCTATCAAGCGTGCGCATAAGACTCTCATGGAGCAGGCTAAGGAGATATCGGAGCTTAATAGAGTTCAGCGTCAAATGACGGAGAGCTTTCCACTTGGAATACTTGCCTATACGCTTCCGGAAAGGCGTATTATCATCTGTAATCACGAGACCTTTAGGCTTATGAATCACCCGGTGGATGAGAGTCTTTCATTTGATGGCGCAGAGCTTTTAAATAATATAAATACGGATGATTTCCCTAAGATATCTGTAAGTAGCCGAAAGCTTAAAAATGTGGGAGATACTGTAGAATATACATTTAGGACGAGGCTTGAGGATGAGTCTGTTGCTTATGTAAAATGTACCTCTAAAATCTGTGAGTTCGATGATGGGCACAGATATATTCTGTCTGGTCTTAGAGACATGACTGATTTGGTTCAGTCTAATCTTTTGTTGTCTTCTGAGAGGGTGGCTTTTAGAGATGTTCTTATAAATAATGCGCTCATTACCTATGTATCAGATATCACTGATGGAGTGATGCTCGAGGAGATTAGATCAGGTGATGCAGATTCTGTTATAGAGGGCTACGGTGAAGCACTCCCGATGGAACATGACCTGGGAGTTAAAACCTTTGTCAGAAATAACAAAGGACAGTTTTTGACAAGAAGAGATAAAGAGGCCAGCGCGAGAGCTCACATCATGGCTGCCTTTGATGCAGGTGTCACCACTGATCAGGTGGAGATGTATCTCGGTAAGACCGATAAGTATGTGAGGATGCAGCTTCTTTTGTCTGAAAATCCTATAAATGGGCATGTGATGTGCTATTGCTTTTGCAATGATATCACTGAAGAGAAGAAGGTGGCTCTCGAGAAGCTAAAGATTGTGAATGAGAGGGCAAGCCTGCAGACTACTCTTTTGGAGGAGGAAAGAAGGTCTAACAGACAGTATAGCGTGCTTTCTGTTCTGTCCTCTGAGTTTTATTTTATCGGATATATAGACCTCATAGCTCAGAGATTCACCACCATAAGAGTTTTAGATACGGTGTCTAGATTCTTTGGTATCACTGTAGATAATGAAATGCCGTACCTTGAGGTATATAAAGCGTTCCTTGAAAATGTGGTAAACCCTGAGGACTACGATGAGATGGCAAAGTATCAGAGTATGTCTTATCTCAGAGAGTGTGCTGCGAGTGGAATGCACATTCATCTGTTTAGGATGAGGATAAACGGGGAAGAGGTATACTGTCAGCTTAGATTTGCCTTCTCGAAGTCAAATGATGAGGAGAATACCCGCTATATTGTAATGGGATTTTCGGATGTAGATAAGTCCACACGTGAAAAAATCAGTCATCAGCAGGAGCTAAAGGATGCGCTTGCTAAGGCAGAGATGGCAAATGTGGCTAAGACATCTTTCTTAAATAATATGTCTCACGACATTAGAACGCCTATGAATGCTATCATAGGCTTCACCACTCTTGCGATTTCGCACATAGACGAGAAGGAGAAAACTAGAGAGTATCTAGGCAAGATTCAGTCATCTTCAGGACATTTGCTGTCACTTATAAATGATGTTCTCGACATGAGCAGAATAGAGTCCGGTAAGCTGCATATAGAGGAAAAGGAAAATAGTATAAGTGGTATTCTTTCGAATATAGAAAGCATAGTATCAGATGATGCTGCCACGAAGGCTCTTAATGTCACCTTTGACTGCAGTGAGGTGACACATGATAATGTATGGTGCGATAAGCTAAGGCTTTCGCAGGTTCTTTTGAACTGTATTTCGAACTCCATAAAGTTCACTCCGTCTGGCGGTTCTATCAGCGTATCAGTAAAGGAACATTCGGAGAAGAAATTCTTGATGAGTGAATATGAATTCAGAATAAAGGATACCGGAATAGGTATGTCTCAGGAATTCATAGCTAAGATATTCGAGCCGTTTGAGAGAGCCAGAACATCCACGGTCTCAGGTATACAGGGTACAGGACTTGGAATGTCTATATGCAAGAGCATAGTGGATATGATGAACGGCACTATTCGCGTGGAAAGTGAGGAGGGTGTAGGCTCAGAGTTTATTATAGTTATCACCTTCCAACGCGTAATGGATGTGGAGAATCCGGTTAAAAACAGACTTTCAAAGAATAAGAGCAGTGCGCAAATGCATGTTAGATCTGTAGAAAACCTAAGAGTTCTTCTGGTCGAGGATAATTTCCTTAACATGGAAATCGCCACTCAGATACTCGAGGAGTCCAAGGTGATAGTGCAAAAGGCTTTTAATGGTAGGGAAGCCCTAGAGATTATAGAGCAGGCCGAGCCGAATCAGTTCGACGTGATTTTGATGGATATTCAGATGCCTGTTATGGATGGCTATGAGGCTGCCAGAGAAATCAGAGCTTTATCTGATGCGACAAAGGCTAACATACCTATTATCGCTATGACTGCCAATGCATTTGACGAGGATAGGAAGGCTGCCTTCGATGCAGGCATGGATGCGCATGTGGCTAAGCCTATAGATGTGGAGATAATGCTAAATACCATTTTAGAAGTGATGGATAAGGGAAATATACTATAGAAATGACTAGGGAAATAAGGGCTGTATTAAAGCTGCTGCTCGTGCTTTTTATACTTACGCTTCTGGTGGCTTTGGGCTTTACTTTTTTATCGAAGAGTGCTAAAAAACCAGAGCAGCATAGTGAGACGGCAGCTGAGGTATTAGCTCAGATAAAGGAGCATCCATTTGCTGGGATATCCTATGCGCAGTGGATTAGACCTGAGATAGAGGAGGATTTTCTTCCAATAAATGAATATTCCAGACCAGGTGAAAAGCTGGAGGCGGTGAATGCAGTTATTATTCATTATGTGGGAAATCCTGGCACGACTGGTGCGCAAAACAGGTCCTATTTTGGGGAGATTGCAAAGACTCACGAGGCCAGTAGGTCAGCACATTTTGTGATAGGCCTGGATGGTGAGATTATACAGTGTATTCCGCTGGATGAGGTAAGCTATGCCTCGAATGAGAGAAACTTCGACACGATTTCGATAGAGTGCTGTCACCCGGATAAGACCGGTGAGTTTAATAAGGCTACATACGATGCGCTGGTATCGCTGTGTTTATATCTATGTGCAGAGTTTGATTTAGATACAGATAGTGTGCTTAGGCACTATGATGTAACTGGAAAAATGTGTCCTAAGTATTTCGCAGATCATCCTGATAGCTGGGAGGATTTCTTGTTTAGGCTAAAAAGGAATAACATAGAATTAAAGGATAAATGGAGTAAGTACAATGAATGATTTTACGATGGTGGTAAGTGAAGCTCTTCCAGAGGGAAGTGATATTTTAATGATAGGAAGGCCGAAGGGTGAAATCAAGGCTGGCGAGGAGATATACGTTTGTACCACAGATGGTAAATTCTTCGCGTCAAGGGCTGATGTAGTACAAAAGTCTGAAAATGACCCTGAGTCCATCTCGATTAAGGCTGCTTTGCCAGAGGGTAAGGTGGTTACACATTTGGCGGTGGTATCGACCATAGCACCTACTGTGAATCCTAGACCAGGTGTAGCGCTTGAGAATCCGTTTCTTATGGGACTTGCCAGGGAGATAAAGATTAGACATCAGGAAAAGGAGTTTAACTCGGCGCTTATATATGGTGTGGTGCACAGTATGTTTATGCTGCCGGCCAAATTCGACGGAGATTATGAGACGGATGAAAACGGTGGTGTAAAGATTAATAGGGATACAAGGATTTCCTATGCGACATTGCCTGCTGCAGATGATAGAAACAAAAAGGTGCTGGCTCTATATACTGATGAGCGCGCCTTAAATGAGTGGATTAAAAGAATGGGCGATGTGGATGTGCAAAAGAGCTGTATGGTGCTTCCATTCCCTGCCATATATGGCATAATGAAGGATTCCAAGCTGGCTGGTCTGGTGGTGAATCCATTCTCTGAGGATGCCAATGTTTACTTAAAGGGTGAAATGCTGGATTCTTTAGTGAAATCAGATGTATACAAAAGAGATATGGCCAGCATGGCTGTTAATACTGGCCTTAGAATCGGAGCGCCTGTGGATTCGCCAGAGGTGAGAAAGATACGTCAGATATTGATGGACTATGGGGTAGCTAATTCTAAGATAGATGAGATATATCTTTTCCTTAGAATCGAAGGAGATAGGAAGAGCTATGTAGTCCCATTCTCCTGTGAGGGTGAGCCAAGAGAATTTGCAAAGGAAATGGGTGAGGCCTTAAAGCCTGTACTTGAAAATATTACGAATGTTAGCTTTGGACCTATCGATCTTATAAATTCTTTAGATAGTGAAACTGTTATGGAAGGACTCGTTCACAGACGAGTGTAGGGTAGAAAAAGATGAAGATTTTTAACACACTTACCAGAAGTAAGGAAGAGTTTAAGCCTATAGAGCCTGGAAAGGTTAGAATGTATGTGTGCGGACCTACGGTGTACAATTATATACACATCGGAAATGCCAGACCTATGATAGTGTTTGATACCTTCAGAAGATATCTTTTGCACAAGGGCTATGACGTAAATTATGTTTCGAACTTTACTGATGTAGATGACAAGATTATAAAGGCTGCCATAGAGCAGGGAATCGATCCATCTGAGGTTTCAGAGCGCTTTATTAAAGAGTGTAAGGCTGATATGGCAAGCCTAAATGTTATGCCAGCCACCACCCATCCACAGGCGACAAAGGAAATCGATGGCATGATAGATATGATAGCTACACTTATAGATAAGGGTCATGCCTATGTGGCAGAGGATGGAACAGTATACTATAAGACCAGAAGCTTTAAGGACTATGGAAAGCTTTCTCATAAGAATTTAGATGACCTCGAGGGAGGACACAGAGATGATGCACATGCACTCAAGGTAGATGGAGCGGATGCAAAGCAGGATGCATTGGATTTCGTTCTCTGGAAGCCAAAGAAGGATGGGGAGCCATACTGGGAGTCTCCATGGTGCCAGGGAAGACCAGGCTGGCATATTGAGTGCTCAGTTATGTCAAAGAGATACTTAGGCGATGAGATAGATATCCATGCAGGTGGAGAGGATCTTATCTTCCCTCATCATGAGAATGAGATAGCTCAGTCAGAGGCTGCCAACGGCTGTGAGTTTTCACACTACTGGATGCATAATGGCTTCTTGAACATAGACGGAGCCAAGATGAGTAAGTCTGCTGGTAACTTCTTTACTGTAAGAGAGATATTAGAGAAGTATGAGGCTAAGGTGCTTCGTTTCTTTATGCTCAGCGCTCACTATAGAAGCCCACTGAACTTTGCAGATACCCTTATGGAGACCGCTAAGGTATCTATGGCCAGAGTGGAGACCTGCATAGGCTCACTTATGGATCTGGTGTCAGAGGAAGAAAGCGGCGCAGATATTTCTGAGCTTAATTCCTATGTAGAAAAGTTCGATGCAGCTATGGATGATGACTGCAATACAGCAGATGCTATCTCAGTCATCTTTGAGCTGGTTAAGTATGCAAATGTAGCCATGAGAAATGGTCTTAAGGGTAAAGAGGCTAAGACTGTCCTTGATACGCTTACAGAGCTTTGGGGTGTGCTTGGTCTTGAGTATGTGAAGGAAGATACAGCAGGAGCAGACGAGGACACCGCCTGGATACTTGAGCTTATAGAAAAGCGCACAGCAGCCAAAAAGGCGAAGGACTTTGCTGGAGCTGATGCTATAAGAGATGAGCTTTTGTCTAAGGGTATCGCTATAAAGGATACCAGAGAGGGCGTAAAGTGGGAGAGAATCTAGCTTTTGAAATAAGAGAGGCATTTGAGCTAAGAGAGCAGGATATAAAGACATATTCACCTTTGACGCTGGCGTATATAGGCGATACAGTATTCGATGTGGTGATAAGAACACTTATAATAGAAAAGGGGAACTGCCCTGTAAACAAGCTTCACAAGATGGCATCTTCGATCGTAAATGCCGCCTCACAGTCTGCCATGGCTGAGTCTCTTAGTGATTATATGACAGAGGAAGAGCTAGATATCTATAGAAGGGGGAAGAGCTCGAAGCCACATACAAAGGCAAAGAATGCCTCGACAGGTGATTATCTTAGAGCTACAGGCTTTGAGGCAGTTTTAGGATATTTATATCTTTTGGGCAAAAGCGATAGAATACTCGAGATAGTGAAGGAAGGTCTGAAAAGATGTCAGAAAATCTGAATGAAACAGTAGAATCACGAATTATAGAGGGTAGAAATCCCGTTTTGGAGGCGTTTCGTGCTGGAAAGCCTATAGATAGACTCTTTGTGCTGGAGGGTTGCAAGGATGGTCCTGTCATGACTATTCTTCGCGAGGCAGAGAAGTCTAAGGATACTGTGGTGACCTTTGTTAAAAAGGAGAGGCTGGATCAGCTATCGGAGACAGGAAGGCATCAGGGTGTGCTGGCATACGGAGCAGCGTATAATTATGCCGAGGTAGATGATATTTTAGCGAAGGCGGAGGAGAAGGGTGAGCCACCGTTTGTTATTATATTAGATGGCATAGAGGATCCACATAACCTGGGTGCTATAATACGTACTGCTAACCAGTGCGGAGCTCACGGAGTTAT